>JAGLYT010000227.1 GCA_023132075.1 bacterium | reverse complement strand
CAACTGTTCCTGAAATTGGCATTTGTCTTGATTTGCTCAACCATATGGTTATTAAAAGAAATGGTAGAGTTTCTATGTGCGTAAGGTTTGATCCCCGGGGACTGGGGATAATAGGTGATTGTACAAAAAATCCTCTGATAGATATCTGGAATAGTCCTGTAAGAAAGGAACGGTTAAAATATCATAAAGAAGGGGAGAGAAAAAAAATCCCATTGTGTAGTTCTTGTGAATTTTGGGGAGTACCTACGGGATACTGATATTGATTTTAAACAAGTAAAAAGAAAAAATAATTTTAGATGTTTTAAAAAAATAGATTAAAGAAAGACATAAACGATATGAGTTTTGATTCTGTTGGACATAAGCCGCTGTTTTCACGATTAGTCCGGAGTAACGGTAAGATTCAGGTGGGAATGGGACCAAAGGCACAGAAAGCAATAAAAAATATTGGAGAGAAGATAGAAACAGGTGAATATGAGTTTGAGAATGTGTCTTGTTTTTGCGGATCATCCGACGATATACTTATATCGGAAATTGATCGGCAGGGATTTTATTATCCATTAGTTATATGTAAAAAGTGCGGATTAATACGGGCTAATCCAAGAATGACGAAGGCGTCCTATATTAAATTTTATGCAGAGGAATATCGTAATGCTTATGGAGAGAGTGATAGTGATGTAGATAAGTTATTTGAACATCGAATAAATCAAGGAAAACAACGTTACGACTATCTGGTAAAACATATTGATTTACCAACGAATGCTGTTGTTTTTGAGGTTGGTTGTGATTTCGGTACTGCTCTTTTTCCTTTTGCCGAAGCAGGATATGATGTGTATGGTTGTGACTATGGAGTCGAACATATTGAATGTGGCAGAAAAAAAACAGGATTAAAAAATCTTTTTATTGGAGGTTCGGAGAAACTCATAGAAACAAACAAAAAGGCTGATATAGTTATGTTGCATCATGTCCTGGAACATTTTTGTGATTTAGAAGGGGAACTAATAACCATTCGCAAGATTATGAAACCCGGTGGACTTATTTATATTGCCGTGCCTGGAACTTTATGGTGGATTAATAATATATGCGGTGCAAATGTTTTGGGATTGTTGCAAAATGCGCATACGTATCAATTCAGTCTCGGATCACTTACATATGTAATGGAATGTTGCGGTTTTAAATTAATTTACGGGAATGAAAAAATAGATTCTCTTTTTAAGATTGATAATGTTTTTAGGAAAAAACAATTTGTTCCGGATCGGGAATTTCAAAGAGTAGTTTCCTATTTAAAAAGGATGGAACGCAAGTATTTACCTAAATATTATTTAATCAAATGCCTGGAAATGTTGGGTATAAAAAAAATGATTAAAAATATGCGGCAAAAAAGGTGTTAGCATAATTATGAGTAAAAAGGATAATCTTTTTTTAGTTGAAGATTTTGTACATGTAGATGATTTATTAAGAAGAAATATGCGTGACAACGGAGAATGGATAGCTCTTGGCCCTGGAGCTATGTATGCACTTGAGCGAAAAGGGATTCCTTATAAAATACCGGAAGATTTTTGTTCTAATGAAGAATTAGAGCAGTTATGTCGTGATTCTCATGAAAAATGTGAAAGTTTTTGTGATTATATTGACCATATTCTTTTTAAGAAATATCCTGATTTAAAAAAATGGCGTGTGCATCCGTTTCTCTTTTATATGGATTCTATTACAAAATTTGTTGATACTATAGGGACTCGTATATTGCAGCTAAATAAAATTTTACACGTATACCCAAAACATAAAGTATGGATACATAAAACATCTCATTATCCATGGCGGGAATTTGATCTTTGGTTTTCTAATAAAGAGAAGCTTTGGGGAGATATTTTATCTCTTAAGGGATGGAATTGCCAGATTGAATTTCTTAAAGTATCTTGGTCCGGATATCCTTTGTCTTTTTGGAGGAATAAAAGTGCTCTTTTTGTAAAATTTTTTTTTGATATCATAAGAACCGTTAAAAAAACAATGCTGAAATCATTTGTTCTATATAATGTGGCTTCATATTTAAAATTAACGGGAATAAAGGGATTAATCAGAGGAATAAGGAAGAAACCTATGGGGATACTATTCTATGGTTATTTATGTGAATGGAAATGGCTCATACAGTTGTTAATTAATAAAAATCGGCAAATTATTTTTACCGGTCCGGAAAAATTCAAAGTGAATACTTCCGGTAAAAAAGGAAAAGAGGAAAAGGGTAATGAAAGTCTAATTACGAAAGATGCATATATAATGTCTCTTTTTACGGTAGATGGAATTTTATTTTTTCCTTTGCTAAAAGAACGATTAACCTGGATTTTTGAAAATTCTTTTATACAGTGTCAAAATATTATTTCTCTATGTAAAAAAATAATTCGACGTTATAATGTACAAGCAGTTTTTACTGCAAATACGGCTACATTTACCGATCATGTTGTAAAACAGGCATTTCGGTATTTTCATATACCGGTTATTCACTGGCAACACGGATTTATGTTTGCTCAAAACGGACGTATTAATCAATTAAATGAGTTTAATGATATGATGACCAGTGATGTTCTATTTACATATGGTGAAGCATCTACTCGTGCTCATAAATTGTATATTAATAGATTTCCGGTTAAAGTAATATCTATGGGTTCTCCGTCATTGGATACAATATACGAAGAGAGCAGGAAAAGGAAAGAAATTTTCAGAAAAAGACTTCTTTATGTAACGACCGGTTATTACCAAAATTACTGGTATTATGGATTTTCTCCACCTTTCAGTGACCGTTATTTACTCCGTGACCAGCTGTCCATTATGGCTTATTTAAAAAATATTGTTAAGGAAGAGGATGTTAAAGTCACGGTTAAATTATGGCCGGGAATGTTGTTATCTAAGCAGTTTAAAAGTGATTTTGCCTCGTTATTTAGAGTAGTAGAGTATAGACCTAAGTTTGCCGGACTTTTTTCTGCAAATCACATTATAGATAAATACAACACCTATAATACACATGAACATCTACTTTCATCTTC
>JAGLYT010000226.1 GCA_023132075.1 bacterium | reverse complement strand
ATTAATAAGAAAAAATTGGAAGATGGGTTGTTGGAAAAAGTAGATATAATTGCTACCGAAGCGTCGGTAACTTTACGGGAGGCGGCAATTCTATTGGCTAAGGATTCTGTGAAAAATGCAAAGGATAACCTGAAAAATGTAATTGCGTTACCACAGGAAAATGATTATTCATTTGCAGCGGAGGATTTTGCTGGTTTTAAACATCAGGAATTGAGTGAGGATAAAGTGATTAAAACGGCGTTATTGGAAAGGCCTGACTTGAAAATAATTGAAAATAATATAAAAATGAATTTACTCACTACTAAAATAAAGAGAAACGAGAAACTGCCGTCATTAGCTTTGGATGGCCAGTATGGAGTGAGTGGTTACGGAGAGGATTGGGGTGATGATTATAATTCACTGGAACCATCCTGGTATGTAGGGCTGAATTTGGTATTTTTCCCGTTTAATAAACAAAGTAACAGTTTGATAAATCAAAGTGAGTATGCTTATAAAAAAAATGTTACGGAATTGAGTGAGCAAAAATTTGCGATTATAACTGATTGCAGAAGTATTTGCCGGAGGATAAATACTCAGGCGTTATATGTTCAGGCTGTATATAAATCATTAAAATTACAGAAAAAGAAACTGAAATTAGAGGAAGTAAAATTTAACCAGGGACGTTCTTCCATTCAATGGATATTAACCTTTCAGGATGATTTAAATCGTTCAGAGATTGAATATTATCAGGCGTTGACTGATTATTATAAAGCAAAAGCGGATTTAAAATTAATTACAGGAGTAAATAAATGAGTTTAGCTTCTTTTTCCATTAAACAAAAGGTATTGGTTAATTTGCTTACCCTTATGGCTATTATTATTGGAACTATATGCACTTTTCGGATGCAGCGGGAAGATTTTCCGGAAGTTAAGATCGATTATGTTTTTGTTTTAACTGTATATCCGGGGGCCTCTTCACTGGAAGTAGAAAAACTAATTACTATTCCCATAGAAGATGCCTTAAAAGATATTGACGGGATAGATACTTTTAGTTCCGGTTCTCAGGAAGGAGTATCCTCTATCTTTATAGAATTAGAACCGGATTTATCCAATAGGGACAGGGTTATTACTGAAATAGCCAGAGAAGCAGATAAGGTTGTTCTTCCTGATGATGCGGAAGAACCCGATGTTGAAGAATTGGTGCTGGAGCATCCATTGATAGAGGTATCTTTTACCGGAGAGAATGTTTCTGAAGACGAGTTGCGAGGGTATGCCAAAAATTTTGAGGATATAATAAAAAATATAAAAGGGATAGGTTCTGTTGATAGAGTGGGTTGGCGGGATAAGGAGATATCCATAGAGGTTGATCCGGCAAATCTTGAAAAATATTATATTTCTTTAGCCCAGGTGATACGCAGTATCAGAAACCAGAATGTTAATCTTCCCGGTGGAAAACTTACTGCCGGAACAAAAGAATTAATCCTTCGTACAGTAGGGGAAATAGAGAAGGCGGATGAATTCGGAGATATAATTATTCGTACAAATACCGATGGTAAATATTTGAGGGTAAAGGATGTAGCCAGGATAAGGGAAACATTTGAAGAACAGGAGACACTATACAAAACTAACGGAAAAATATCCATAAACCTGATTCCTAAAAGAAAAAAAAGCGGGGATACAATAAAATTGGTGGACGAAATAAGAAAAGAAGCCGAAGAATACCGTAAAGTTTTACCGGAAAATGTATCCATAGATTTTGTGAATGATATAGCTTTTTATGTGAAACGGCGTTTAAATGTGCTTACTTCTAACGGAATGATTGGATTGGTATTATTAGTACTTACCTTGCTTTTATTTCTCAATGTACGTGTTGCTCTGGTTACGGCAATGGGCATTCCTTTTGCTTTTTTAACTGCTATTATTTTTATGTCTTTTTTTGGTGTGACCTTAAATTTACTTACTATGTTTGGCCTTATTTTGGTTTTGGGAATGATTGTCGACGATGCTATTGTTGTTTCGGAGAATGTATATCGTTATATGGAAGCCGGCATGCCTCCCAAAGAGGCGGCGATAAGGGGGTCTGCTGAAGTTGCTGCTCCGGTAACCACTACCATTCTTACTACTACGGCTGCCTTTTTACCTCTAATGTTTATTTCCGGTATAATGGGTAAGTTTTTGCGTGTTTTTCCGATGGGGGTTATTTTCTGTCTTACTGCTTCACTTTTTGAAGCATTGATAATTTTACCCTCGCATTTAGCCGAATGGGTAAAGCCGTTAAAAAGCAAAGAAGAATTAGGGGTAGCTAATGGATATTTGGGAGAAAAAAAACATAGATCATGGTTAGTAAAGGTACTATTTTTTCCTATTACTGTTTTGTTGGCTTTGAAACATTATTTATTTTCCCATGAAAGAAAGGGCAGTGAATCAGGATGGTTCCAAAAAATACTTACTGCCTATACAAAAATACTTCATTTTAGTGTGAACAGTCGTTATAAAATGTGCTTGGGTGCGTTAATTATACTTGTTGGAGCGGTAATTTTTTCGATAAAAGTAATGCCCTTCAAACTTTTTCCCGGTGTTATTGAAATTTTTTATGTAAGAATAGAAACGCCTGAAGGGACTTCCCTGCAGGAAACTAATAGAGCAATTTCTAAGATAGAACAGTTTATTTTGCAGTTACCCAAAGAAGAACTGGAAAATGTTACAACCACAGTCGGTTTTGTCGGAGAGATAGGAGGCGGGCCATTTGATAAAAATGGAAGTAAATATGCTCAGTGTGTAGTATATTTAACCCCACAGCAGAATAGAACACGGGATGCAGATAGCATTATCACTGCTTTAAGAAAAGAAGTAGAGGGAAAAAAGATACCCGATTTAGTTAATTTAACCTTTGAAAAGTTAAGAGAAGGTCCTCCGGTAGGTAAACCGGTATCTATCCAAATACGCGGTGATGATTATTCCGTTCTTACGGAGATATCGGGAAAAATGGAAACATTTATGAAAACAATAGATGGGGTAGAAGACATTAAGGACGATTATGAATTGGATAAAGAAGAAATACAAATATATATTGATAAAAAAGAATCAGCAAGGTTAGGATTAAGTGTCC
>JAGLYT010000225.1 GCA_023132075.1 bacterium | reverse complement strand
AGTCATTTTAAAAGTGATATGCCCAAATATTGTGCGGATGTTGTGCATCAATTCTTTGCTATAAACACAGAGGATAGGAATATAGGCTGGCTCAAAATTACTTTTGTCAGAAATAGTAAAACCGATAAGTTAGAGATAGCCTCTAATCAACTATATCTTAATGTTAATTATAGGTATGAATCTCTACATAATGCTATCTGGAAAAAGATGTATCCTGTATTTAAAGAAATGGGAATAGATAAAACCCAGATTAGTGTTTCGACATATTTGGGAGCCAGTGCTTGTGGTGCTCCTGAAGGATTTGAAGAAGAAGATAAGAGTCTTGTTCGTATTCAGAAAATGGCTGATGGATCGTTTATGAGCGGAGATATAGGTTTGTCGGCAAATAAAGAGGAGTCAAAGAAATTTTATGTTTATGAACTGGAAGAAAAGCCGGTGAAACATTTTCCGGCAGCGTTTGGTTACAATTTAACAACCTTAATGCAGGTTATTTTAAATATAACCGATGCAGTATTAAATCCGACAAACATAATCAATCTGTTTTTAGGGGAGAAAAAAGAAGGAGAAGGAAAAAGAGAATACGAAGTAGAAGTCTCGGAAAAGATAAAAGAAATGATAATAAAAAACATTCCCCCGGAATTTTTAGAACAAGTAAAACGAGACAAAATACAAATAAGAGGAACGACAAGAGAAGATTTAGTAAGTAGTGAAAAAATGTGGGCAATGGCAGGATTAGCCGAACATCCGGATAAAAAGGATACATTAGTATTATATATACATCAAGAATATTTAAAGGCGTTAGAGGCACTAACTGATAGGAAGAAAGAAGAAATGTTGGCTGCACTTGCCAGGCATGAGGTCTGGGAGTATAAATTGGTAAATATCTACGGTATACCGCAGGAAATAGCCCATCTGATAGTTCTATCCAAGGAAGACATAAATGAATGGAATAAAGCCTTAAAACAATCCGGTCTGGAAGAATACGAGGCAGATACGGTTGAGCAGATAATTCAAAATATAATAGAAACCAATGTTGCTCTACAAAATTTAATAAAAGAAATACAAGAAGACAAAGAAAATCAGCGGGTGTTGGAAAAGATAGCAAAAAAAGTTCTGCTTAATTTGAAAAAGTTAAAAAAAGGGGAAAGTATTATTTCCCCAAAAATCGAATTAAGTAAACTCATGGGCTTGTTAAAGGAATTATCCCGAAAAAAAGATAAAGGTGAATCTTATTATCAAGATTTAATGGAAAATTCGGAAAAATTAAAGGAGATGGTTGAGCAGTTTACCGGTAAAAAGGAAAGAATAGACTCATTAATTTTTAAACAGAGTTCTTATCGGCGGCAGTCCTCAATTGAATTAATAGCTAATGCTGTTGATGCGATTATGGTGGAAATGGATATAGACTTGATTGGGCGTTTTGGAATAGGGGCATTTCAAAGTTTAGCTGAATTGGAGGAAGGAAAAGAAGGGGATTATGTTTCCTGGACGACTTCTAAAGACGGCGAGAGAGCTTATCGTATAATTATTAGTAAAGGAGCAGGGGAGGATGAATATTATTATCAGAGCCAAATAGTGTATCAGGGGGTAAGTAAAGGAACACAGGTAAAGGTTCATAAAAAGAATTATTCAAAGGAAAAGCAAAAATCACTGGAAGAATTTATCAGAAGTAAACTTTATTTAAATTATCGAGCTCGTATATATATCAATGGCAAATTAATTAATCCATTAGAAAAGGTTTTGTTTATTAACGGAAAGCAACTTAATTACTTATCTAATGAACTAGTTAATATTTCCATCAATGAGAACGGATATGAAGTAGATGACCCGGGTATAGGAATGGATTCATCTGATTTACACAAAAAATTGCTTATTTCACATAGGGGTAAAAAGTTGCCTGAAGAAAATTTAACTGATAAACAAATAAGGGAACAGGTAAAGGTATTTTATAAACCAATGGATGAAAGTGTTCCAGTAAATGAGGAGGTTGAAAGTTCTATTCATTTGCAGGTTGCCGGAAATATTATAGAATCTTTTCAAACAAAAGGTTTTGTTTTACCGAAGGATTTAGTGGTGGAATTACCGGCGTCTACATTCTTGACCAACGATAGACAGCATGTTCAGCTTAGTAAGCAAACGATTAAAGCTATCAAAGAAGCCATAAACAAGGTTATTAGGGATGATTGCAAAAATCAGGTAGAATTGATGAATGGACTTGCCTATTTATTAGAAAGTTTGGCTGAGAGGGATGAACACGGAGAAGATATTTTACAGTATATGAATAATTTAGTTAGGGACTGGCAGAATAAACAGGAAGATGAATTTATATTTTTACCGAATGAGAAAGAATTTTTTGAAATTCAGATTCCTAAAGGTAAGAAAGTGATATACATTAGTAATGCAATTTTACCGTTTAATATACAAGAATATCCGGGTGCTTTTGAAGTTTCTTCCTGGCAGTCGGAAAAATATTCACTCTGGGTTTTACCTTTTGAAGAGAATTCGGATAAAATTTCTTTTGAATTCGGAAGATTTATTATATTAAACCAGAAATACTATGAATGTTATAAAGATAATCCTGCGCCAGTAGACCTGGAGATAAATCCTGTAGTTACAGGTTATGAACCAGTAGGGTATGAACCTAAGCCCAAGGGTAAGTTTTTACCGGAACAACCGGCTATTGAAAAACAACGCGAGGAAGAAAAAGTACAAAAATCAGCGAAATCATTACCTTCAGAAATTCAAAAAAGGTTACAATTATTTACAGGAGATTTATCTGCCCTTGTTTCGGAAAGAATAACGCACCTTTTCAAAATATCAAAACAGACAGAAGATGTTATTGATAAAATGAATATATGGCTTAAACGTTTTGCGATGTTTGCCGAAAGGTTTGCCGGAGACTCAGTGGTTTTATCCGATATAATTCAGACATTTAATTTAGATACTCAAGATTTAAAACCGCAAGTTAAACAAGTTACTGAAAATTATACTAAAGTAAAAGAAGTAAAAATTTTTAGGGACGGTTTAGGGTTAGACATTACAACCTCTTCAACAAGTTTAGCGGATGGCAATATTGCTACTTATAACGAGGGGG
>JAGLYT010000224.1 GCA_023132075.1 bacterium | reverse complement strand
TGAAGGTGCGAAAAACTAAAAAAACGAGTAAAAAGGATGACCAAGGGTTTCCTTTAATTAGCAAACAAATAGTTTCGCTTGATTTCAATGAAGCGGAAATCAGGGATGTTCTAAGAGTTTTAGCGGTGAAGACAGGAGTAAATATAGTTTATGGGGATGATGTTATCGGTACAGTAACAATACATTTGGATGATGTCCCCTTTGATGATGCTCTGAGTATGATTTTGAAAATAAAAGGTTTTGTGATTCAGAAAGTAAGCGAAAAAATTTTTAGAGTTATTACTCCTGAATTGTTATCGCAAGAAAGGAATAAAGCAGTAACTTTTACTAAAATCTTTACCTTAAATTACGGTACGGCTGAGGATATAAAAACTCAATTGGCAGAGATGAAGGGGAGTAATTCGCAAACTATTATTGGTACTGATACGAGAACGAATAAATTAATCGTTACTGCAATACCGGAAGTATTAGAAAATTTTGAAAGGTTAATAAAAAATCTGGATGTAAAGCCGTCACAGGTACTTATTGAAGCGAAAATTATGAAAGTCCGGAGATCGGATGTGGGAGGTTTAGGGGTAGATTGGTCTTTTACTAAAACCCTTTCCGATGTTGGCAGTGACAGGACTGATGTAATGGGGGAAGCGGTAGCACCGGGTAAATCCATTATGGAGGGAGGAAGTGTAGTAGACCTTTCCGGACAACCGGTAACCTCTGCAACCGGAGCTGGAACAGGGGTTGCTTTGCCCGTATTAGGGGGTGGGGTAGTAACTTTTGGCTCAGTATCAGATAGAATGGCTATAAATCTAGCACTTTCTGCTATGCAGGATAAGGGTAAATCAAAGGTATTAGCTTGTCCGAAAGTGGCCACATTAAATAATGAAGAGGCAAGGATACTAATTGGTCAAAAGGTTCCTTTTGTTACTACCCGGGTTGATGCTTCCGGGATTGCTACACAAACCACGGAATTTATTGATGTGGGGACGAGATTAGTCGTTACTCCTACTATTAATATTAATAAAATGATTACATTAAAGATAAAACCGGAGAAAAGTACTGTAGATGAGTGGAGAGACGCTGGTCCGGTTATTAGTACTCAAGAAGTAGAAACTACTGTTTTAATAAAGGATGGTGAAACGATTGTTATTGCCGGATTAATTGATGACAGAGATATTAATCAGAATACTAAAGTTCCCTTTTTGGGAGATATTCCTTTGCTGGGTTATTTGTTTAAAAAGAAAACATGGGATAAAGAACGAGATGAACTTTTGATTTTCTTAACTCCGCGTATTATGTATGAATAAAAAATGCAAAAAAGTAACGCATCAATAAAGAATAAAAAATAATAAAAAAGAAAAAGGCACTTTTCCTTAAGGATATGTAATAGGAAGTGTCTTTTTTGGTTTATATAGTATAAAATTAATAAAGAAATTATTTTTATGATTTTCGGGTAGGGATGAAATATGGTTTCAGGAGTAATATTTGCCGGAATAAGTACTGTAATTATTTTTTCCCCTTTTATTTTAGTGGGGGGGAGCATGTTAGTTGTTACTTGTTTTCAATTATTGGTTTTATTTTGTTTAGGGTTCTATCTTTTTAATATAGAGAATGATAAATTAGTGTTGAAAAGAACATTTTTAGATTGGTATATTTTTCTATATTTTATTTTTGCATGTCTTAGTTTTATTCTTTCTAAAACCCCTTATAATACAAGAAACGAATTGTTTAATTTAGGTGCCTATATAGGTCTCTTCTATTTAACATTATTCTTCATAGATGAATCAAAACCACAAAAACAGCGATTACAGGTAAAAAATTTAATAAGTTTAATAATAGGCGTGGGGGTAGTAATTTCTTTTGTAGGTATTGGTCAGTTTATAAAAGGCGAACCGGTGAATGTAATGATGATGAATTCTAACGTTCTTGCCGGATACCTTATAATGATTATACCTCTCCTGATAAGCAGGGTGATTATAATTTTAAAAAATCACAAATTTTTTGAATCATATCCAAACCTATATTCTCTAAAATCGTTGTTAAATAATATGAGATTCTTTCTTTCATTCGGAAATAAAAATTTGGTGCTTATGAGCTATTTAGTATTTTTGGCAATAATGATTGCTTGTTTGACATTTACTTTTTCTTTAGGGGCGTGGATAGGATTAAGTTTTGGCCTTAGCTTATTTCTTTTTCTCGGATTAAAAGGAAACTTTAATAAAAAATTTTGGTATATAATAATGGGAGGAGGGCTTTTACTAATTTATTCGGTCATTTATAAATTTATCTATCATGATATAATCTTTAATCGTTTAAACTGGTGGCGCGGAGCGTGGAAGATGATGTGCGATTATTCTTTTACCGGTGTAGGCTTAGGTTGTTTTGGTAGTGTTTATTTAAAATATAAAACAGGACACTTAAATTCTTTATATGCGCATAATTATTTTTTGCAAATAGCTGCGGAAATAGGAGTAGCAGGATTAGTTGTTTTTTTATGTATGCTGACGAGTTTTTTTAAAAATGGGATAAAACAGGTTTTAATCTATTATAATAAATCGGATTTTGATAATCTCCATAGAGTAGAAACACAACGGATAGACAGTCAAGGGATTTTTTTAAATATGGGCATACTTTCCGGTTTGGCAGCAGTTTTAGTTCAAAATGTTTTTGAGTATAATTTATTTGTTTCGGCAAATGCTATTTTATTTTGGGTTTTGTTGGGTGTATCCTGTTCTTTACAGAACAATTTAAATTATTGGCAAATAATCTTAAAAAATGTATCTAAATGGTGGTGGAAGATTGTTTTGATGGTCCTGGTTGTTAATTTGATGATTATAATTGGTAAACCATTATTAGCTTCACGATATTATGTTTTAGGAGAGTCTTTTTTGGAAGAAAAAGAATTTAAAGAGGCAGAAATATCGTTTAAAAAAGCTATAAAATTAAATTCTTTGTGGGCATATGCATATTGGGGTCTGGCAAGAAGTTATCTTAATTTTAATCAGAAAAAAAAGGATAAGTGTTTACCAACATTATTAGAAAAAAATGATGAAGAGGCTGGTAAATTTCTGCCAATCTCCAAAAAAGAGATACAGCTAAAATTACTTG
>JAGLYT010000223.1 GCA_023132075.1 bacterium | reverse complement strand
CTGCTTCTCCTAAACTATCCGGCAGAGATGCTACTCCTAAATCTTTTCTCTCTTCTGCACTTAAGTTATACAAATTCTTCTCTATTGATTCAGGTAATTCATAATTTTTCTCAATACCGTCTAAACCGGCATTAAGTAACACCGCAAAGGTTAAATAAGGGTTACAAGCAGGATCAGGAGACCTAAATTCCATTCTCGTTGCCTGTTCTTTTCCCGGATGATATTCCGGCACCCTGATTAAAGCTGATCTGTTTCTCCGCGACCAGGCAATATAAACCGGTGCTTCATATCCAGGAACAAGTCTTTTGTAAGAATTCACCCACTGGGCAAATACTGCACTCATTTCCTTAGCATGTACTATTTGTCCGGCAATAAATTTTTTGGCTGTATCGCTTAAATAATTCTTATCCTTTTTGGAAAAAAAGGAATTTTTATCTCCTTTAAAAAGAGACTGATGGGTATGCATACCACTGCCATTTTCTCCGAATACCGGTTTAGGCATAAAAGTAGCATACACCCCATATTTTTGAGCAATTTCTTTAACGATAATACGATAAGTTATTACATTATCAGCCATTTTTATGGCATCATCATAACGCATATCTATTTCGTGCTGGCTGGGCCCTACTTCATGGTGACTATACTCAATCTGTATTCCCATTGATTCTAAAGCCAATACCGTATCCCGCCTTAAATCAGAAGCAACATCTAATGTAGTTAAATCAAAATACCCACCTTTGTCTAAAACCTCAGCTCCCTGATCATTCTTAAAGTAGAAAAATTCTAATTCCGGACCTACATAAAAATGGTCAAAGCCCATATCAGTAGCTCTTTTTAATGCTTTTTTTAATATATAGCGGGGATCTCCTTCATAAGGTTTTCTATCGGGGGTTAAAATATCGCAAATCATACGAGCAACTGCTTTTTCCTTTGGCCGCCAGGGAAGCAACTCAAAGGTGCTTGTATCCGGAAAAGCAATCATATCACTTTCTTCTATGGATTGATAGCCGGTAATGGAAGAACCATCAAAACCCATACCGTTTTCCAGTGCTCCCTCCAATTCATTATCAGTAATGGCAAAACTTTTAACCTGCCCTAAAATGTCAGTGAACCACAACCTAATAAATTTAACATCATTTTCTTTTACTAATAGCAAAATTTCTTCTTTACTTCTGCTTCCCATTTTTTTTGCCTCCTTTTTAAGTTTTTTTGGTCATTATTAACCAATAGTTTCAGAGCAATCAAGCGGCTATTTTATCATTCCATAAAATAGCCGCTTTCTTCTCTACTTTTATTTACGCAATTTGGTTGCCAATATGCCTGCCTTTTAAAAGAAAACACCGGTTAATCCCCGTTCCTCATCTTTTACTGCAAAATTAATTCCTTTTCCCTTTTTAAAAGCTTCTGCTTAAAAATTGTGCATCAACTGCTCATTCTTAAGCTTTCTGTATAAACATTAGACTTTTTTATCTTAACCAATTGCTTCTTTGCCTTTTTCTCCTGTTCTTATACGAACACAATTTACCATGTCAAGAACAAAAATTTTACCATCACCAATTTTACCGCTTCTTGCTCCTTTAATAATCGCCCCAACAGTAGCATCAACAAAGTCATCATTAACTGCTACCTCCAATCTTAATTTTTTGAGCAGATTTACTTCGTGAATTACCCCTCTATAGGTTTCACTGAATCCTTTCTGCTGGCCACATCCTAAAGCATTGGTAACGGTCAGCTTAAAAACCTGAGCATCATATAACGCTTTTTTTACATCCGGTAATTTGTGCGGTTGAATCATAGCTATTATCAGTTTCATTTTTAAACTCCTCCTTTTCTAATTTAGTTTATCGATTTATCGGTTAAGGTTGCCCAATAAATAGGCAACCTTAACCATCGGAATTACCTTTTATTTTTATTCCGTAGTAAAAATTTGAAAACCGGAATAAGCTTCCATCCCGTGTTCACTAATGTCCAATCCCTTTAATTGTTCTTCATCAGACGCTCTCAATCCTACTGTTTTCTTAATCACATAGAAAAGAAGCAAAGATGTTCCAAAAACCCAGATAAATACTGATACTACACCGATTAACTGGATAAAGAACTGGGCAAACCCTCCTCCGAAGAAAAGGCCGTTAACTGCTCCCATCCCACTGGACTCACCATAGGCTGCCTGGGCAAATAATCCCACAGCAAGGGTTCCGAATGCTCCACAAACCCCGTGCACTGATATTGCCCCTACCGGATCATCAATATGTAAAACTTTATCAAGAAATTCAACACTGAGCACTACTAATACTCCGGCTATCGCTCCGATAATTATAGCACTTAAAGGAGATACATTAGCACAACCGGCGGTAATGGCTACTAACCCGGCTAACGCTCCGTTTAATGCCATACTGGTATCGGGTTTTCCAAACCTCTTCCATGCAGTAAACATTGCTGTTATGGCTGCGGCTGCGGCCGCCAAATTAGTAGTTACAGCAATCGTGGCTATACTTAAATTTGTTCCTGCGGTAGTACTTCCCGCATTAAAACCAAACCAGCCAAACCAAAGAATAAATACACCCAGTGCAGCTAAAGGAATATTATGTCCCGGTATAGCATTAGAACTGCCATCTTTATTATATTTCCCTAATCTGGGACCAAGAAGTAAAGCCCCTGCTAAACCGGCCCAACCACCTACTGAATGCACTACAGTAGAACCGGCAAAATCTACTAATCCTTTACTACTCAACCAACCGCCTCCCCAAATCCAATGGCCTACTACAGGATAAATTATCGCACAGATAAAAACCGAGTAGACTAAATAAGCAGGAAATTTTGTTCTTTCTGCCACTGCTCCGGAAACAATAGTTGCTGCCGTAGCGGCAAAAACTACCTGAAATATCCAAAAGGCATACTGCCATAATCCATCCGCTGTTCCCGGATTACCGGCACTTAAGAAAAACCCGTCGGTTCCAAAAAAGCCCATTGCACTGGCACCAAACATTATACCAAACCCAACTAACCAATAAGCCATAGACCCTATACAAAAATCCATCAAATTTTTCATCAAAATATTAGACGCATTTTTCGCTCTGGTAAAACCAGTTTCTACCATAGCAAAACCCGGCTGCATAA
>JAGLYT010000222.1 GCA_023132075.1 bacterium | reverse complement strand
CCGCTAATTATGCGCATAATTAAGCGAAAATCATCGAAAGATATTAGTCTGGCCTGGGTATTGGGTGTGTGGTTTTGCTTGTTAGCGATGTTTCCTTCCGGCATATTGTCTGCGGATATTGTTTGGAAAGCTTTTAATATAGCAAATATGCTTTTATTTAGTTGTGTAGTAGTAGTTGTCCTTTTGTATCGTAACTCAACAGTGTTAGAAGTAAAAGAAAGCGACAGGTAATTTTGCCCCATAAAAAAGGGGAAAGATTAAGCAAAGGAAAACTTAGATTATTATAAAGCAATTTTTGGTAAAATATGTTTTAAATCATTTGTAAAAACAAAGATAGATGACGGTTATTTAATAATTTACTTTAATAATTTTCAAGAAAGTTAAAGTAATTTATTAAAGAAATTTTTATTTATCTTTAAAATATAGGCCATTTAAATAAAAATAGTTGGTGTAAAATATGTTATTCAAGATAAGTTTGAAAAAGCAAAAAAATTTAGAAGAACGAATGCAGAAACTGGGTATTTTTGAGAAAGACATTATTGAAAAATTTATTCGTTCCAGCGGAAAAGGCGGCCAAAAAGTAAACAAGACGTCTAGCTGCGTATACTTAAAACATATTCCTACCGGAATAGAAATAAAATGTCAAAAAGAAAGGGTCCAATCGCTCAACCGATTTTTGGCACGAAGAATTTTAGTTGATAAAATTGAGTCAATAATCCTGGGTAAGGAAAGTGCCCAACAACAGCAGATAGAAAAAATACGCCGGCAAAAGCGTAGACGCTCTAAAAAAGCGAAAGAAAAGGTCTTGAAACTGAAGAAAATGCAATCAGAAAAGAAAAAACTCAGAGCCCCGATAAAAAACATTAAAAAAGAAAATACCGACTAAAAAGAAAGGATAAATCTTAAATGTCATCTATTTTAAATCTTGAACCCGGCAATGTCTGGAGGTATTTTAAGGAAATTAGTGATATTCCCCGCTGTTCCAAACAGGAGGGACAGATAAGGGGGTATGTAAAGGGATTTGCTCGCAGACGGAATCTTTTGTTTTGGGAAGATAAAATCGGCAATATTCTCATTCGTAAACCAGCCGGGGAGGATAGTTCATCTTCCGGGGGAAAACAACTTCCCAAAGTTATTCTTCAGGCACACCTGGATATGGTTTGTGAAAAAAACGAAGAAGTTAAGCATGATTTTTCCAAAGACCCCGTTTTATTAAGGGTCGAAGGGGATTATCTTTATGCCGTAGATACTTCTTTGGGAGCGGATAATGGGATAGGGGTTGCTTCAATGTTAGCCGTTTTAGATGCTTCTGATGTAGTACATCCCCCGTTAGAGTGTCTTTTTACCGTTGATGAAGAGGCAGGATTTTCCGGGGCATTGGGAATTGAACCCCATTTTTTAAAAGGAAAAATAATGTTGAATCTGGATGGGGAGGATGAGAACATATATATTGGCTGTGCCGGCAGTGGAAATACAAGATTTGGTTTTCCTTTTAATTATAAAAAAACACCTGTTGAGGGAAAAGAAAAATATGTCATTAATGTTTTTGGGTTGAAAGGAGGGCATTCCGGGATAGATATTCATCTTGGCCGGGCAAATGCAATTAAATTGCTGAGCAGGGCGTTATTATGCTTAGAGGAGAGATTCAAACTTGATTTAATCAAGATTGACGGCGGAAACAAATTAAATGCTATCCCCCGGGAAGCTAAAGCCCATATATTGATAAAAACAGCTGATGTTCAAGAGTTAAAGTCAGGGATAGCGATGTTTTTTAAAGAGTTATCCGATGAATTTAAATTGACTGAACCAAATTTACAAATAAAAGCTATTCCCTTAACAATTGAATCTACTGAAGAATATTTAATAGAATTAAATTTGAAAAATAGGATATTAAAACTTTTAAGTGGTTTGCCTCACGGAGTCGTTAAAATGTGTGAGCAAATAGATGTGGTGGAGACTTCTACTAATCTGGCTAAAATTCGTACTGAACAAGGTGGAGAAGAAAAAGGAGAGGTTATAATTCGTTCAATGAGCAGGAGTTGTGTCAATGCGAAATTGGCAGGAATAAGGGATAGATTAAAAACTATAGGGGTTGATGCAGGTGCTTTGGTAAAAGAAGGAAGGCTTTATCCCGGCTGGAACCCGGATGAAAAGTCAAAACTTTTGAATCTGGCTAAAAATGTTTACCAAGATTTATTTGAGGAAGAACCTTCGGCTAAGATAGTTCATGCAGGATTAGAATGCGGGATAATCGGTGAAAAATTTCCGGGGATGGATATGATTTCTATTGGTCCCTGGATTGAAAATCCTCATTCTGTCGGGGAAAGAGTAAAAATATCATCCGTAGCTAAATACTTTAACTTTCTTAAAGGAATTTTAACGGCATTATCGAAATAGATTCAATGAATTTCTTGCCATTTTTCATTCATTATAATCTGCTCAAGAGGCAATCTGCCTTTTCTGTCGACCGGAAGTTCTTTGGGATAACCCACAACAAGTAAATCAACTATTCGCACTTCTGCAGGTATATTTAATATTTCTTTTACCTGTTCTTCAAAAAAAGCACCTATCCAACAGCTTCCCAGACCTTCTTCGACTGCTTTTAAAGTCATATGGTCCAGGGCAATTGCTCCGTTAATAGGATAGGCTAATTGTCCGCAGGTCATTTTATATTCCGTATTTGCCGAGCAGCAAACAATTATTACAGGAGCTTCCCCGACAAAACTCTGATTTTTGGCGGCAACCATAAGCTTTTGACGTAACGATTTATCCCTGACTACAATAAATCTACATTCCTGTTTGTTTTTTGCCGAAGGAGCAAGCCTGGCGGCTTCTAAAACAAGCTTTAATTTTTCTTCTTCGACGGGTTTATCCTGATAACTGCGAATACTGCATCTTTTTTTTATCGCTTCCATTACTTCCATAATTTTCTCCTTGGGATAATTAATAATATTGAAAATTTTAACATAAGTATTTTAAGAAGTATGCCATAATTACTTAATTGAGTCAAGGATTTTTTCAGATAGAGAAAGAATTTTTTTTGGCTTTTAAAAAAATAAAAGATTGACAAGAGCGTAGAAAGATAACTTGACTAATTGTTTTTTTTTGATGTATAATG
>JAGLYT010000221.1 GCA_023132075.1 bacterium | reverse complement strand
TTTGGATTACCTGCAGCTATTGGAGCGGCTCTGGTAAATCCTGATAAACGTATAGTGTGTATAAGTGGCGACGGGTCTTTTCTGATGAATATTCAGGAATTGGCAACATTGGCCGATTTAAATTTAAATATAACCACTATTATAATGAATAACGGGCATTTAGGTCTTATTCGACAACAGCAGGAATTATTTTATGAAAAAAATTATATAGCAGCGAAGTTTATCTCCAATCCTGATTTTGCAGCTATTGCCCGTAATTTCGGTATTAGGAGTTATGATTTGGGAGGAATAGAAAGGCCTATGGCTGTTCTGTCGGAATCTTTAACGAAACCAGGGTCTTGCGTTGTGAACGCCCCAATACATTATGCGGAAAATGTTAATCCCATCGTTCCGCCCGGTGCGGCAAATTATGAAATGATAGGAGGTGAAAATAATGACTAAAATAGCAAGTACTATTATTGAATTGACGGTTCAAAATCATCCGGGTGTGATGTCTCATATTACCGGTCTTTTTTCCAGACGGGCATTCAATTTAGAGGGAATTTTATGTGGATGTATCGGCAAAGGAACACAAAGCCGGATGTATTTATTGGTCGAAAATAATAGTCGTATTGAGCAGATAATCAAACAATTGCAAAAACTTTATGATGTAATAGACGTTACTTTACGCGAAGATTACGATCATACGTTATTTAATCGATTACATGAATTTACTAAATAATTTTTTAATAATATTGATAAAAGATAACAAAAGAAAGGGGTAACTTTTTTTCTTGCTTTTAAAGACTAAATACGATAGAATTATTGGTGAAGTCTATAAAATTTTAAAGTTTTATGATAGATTATAATAAAAAAGGAGGTATTAAGAATGCAGAAAGTAAAGATAGCGGTTTTTTTTCGTTTGAGTATTGCTTTGTTACTACTCAATTCAATGCAATTAGTTTCTGCGCAGGCAAAGTCTAAGGCTAAAGATAATCAGGGAGAACATAAAGGATGGACTGAGGGGAAACGAAAGGGACAAAAAAGTGAAACACCTCCCGGGTGGAAAAAAGGATTAAAGAAGGGTTGGGAAAATGAGACTCCCCCGGGATGGAACAAATGGAATAAAGAAACAAGAGAAAAATGGCAGAAAGATTTAACTAAGGCTAAGAAAAAAATTAAAACCCAGGCAAAAAAGAAAGAGTGGAACTTAGAAAATCGCGAGAAAGCAGGTATAGCTCTGGAATTTGCAGTAAGAAAAGGGGTGCCGGTAAGGGATGCTGAAAATGTTATACAAGAATGTATAGGACAGGGTTTGAAAGGGGAAGAAACTTTGAGAGTTGGAAAGGCTTTATCCGAAGGAGTGGGTAAGGGCGAGAATTTTCAAACACTGGGTACCCAGATTAAGAAAAGAATCAAAGCGGGAGATAGAGGGGAAAGATTAACTAATGGAATCCATAATATGATTCAAACCAGGCACAGAGCCAGAATGGAAGCAAAAGAAAAGAAAACGGAAAAGCTTTTAAACAAAGAAGAATTTAAACGAGAGAAAAAAGAGGAAAAATTCGAGATGCCGGGAAACAAAGGAACCGGTGGTGGATCCGGTGGCGGAGGCCGTGGTAGAGGCAGGAAATAGAAAAAAATCTGTTCTGAAAATCAAAAGTAATTTTTTTGTGTTTTGATAAAGAAACGCAGGGTATTTATCTTTCCTGATAGATTGAGGCATACAGTCTATTGAAAATAAATCTTAAAACCCAAATTTTTCCTAAAGTTTTGTCTGTCTCTTGACAAGATTTTTTTTATATATTATAATTATCACCAAAACGATAGGATTAGTAGTTTTTAGGGGGTTGATACGATGAAGCTTTCGACAAAAGGCCGTTATGGAGCAAGGGCAATGTTGGAATTAGTGCTCAATTATAAAAAAGGGCCGGTGTTATTGCGTGATATAGCTCAAAGGCAGGAAATTTCTGAAAGGTATCTGGAACGAATGATGGCCGCTTTGGTATCAGCGGGCTTGGTGAGAAGTTCTCGAGGTAGAAACGGAGGATTTTCTTTAGCCATGCCGCCGGAAGAAATCAGGTTGAGCCGGGTAATTCAGGTTGTAGAAGGGCCGATTGTTCCTGTAGTATGTGTTGAGGATAAAAAATTATGTAAAAGGGCAGAGAGGTGTATTACACGTGACATATGGGCGAAATTAGAGAAAGCGATGTTGGAAGTACTTGATTCAATAACTCTGGCCGATATGAATAAAATGCAAAAAAAGAAGTTGACTAAAGCGAAGACACAGATGTATTATATATAAGTAAATTGAGATAAACTGAAAAGTTTTATTATTATAAAGAGTGTTAGAGGGAAAAGGTGCAAAATAAAATAAAATTCGTTTCAAATAGAATTAAAATAGCCGGAGATATAACTAAACTGGTGGGAAATACCCCATTAGTAGAATTAAACAGAATAGCCGGAAAGAAGAAAGCAACGATTCTGGGAAAGCTGGAATTTTTTAATCCCTGCGGGAGCGTAAAAGATCGTATCGGAGTAAGCATGATTACTTCGGCGGAAAAGAAGGGATTACTTAAGGCAGATTCTGTAGTGGTGGAACCAACCAGTGGAAATACGGGTATTGCCCTGGCTTTTGTCTGTGCGGTCAGGGGATATAAATTAATTCTCACTATGCCCGATACAATGAGCAGTGAACGAAAGAAAATGCTTGTAGCACTTGGTGCGGAAATAGTTTTAACTTCGGGAGACAAAGGGATGAGGGGTGCGATTAGTAAAGCAGAACAAATTACCAAAGAAAATAGTAAAGCATTTATGTTACAACAATTTAAAAATCCTGCTAATCCTCAAATACATCGGGAAACTACCGCTTTGGAAATATGGAGAGATACCGGAGGGAAGGTAGATATTTTGGTTTCGGGGGTAGGTACCGGAGGAACCATTACCGGGATAGCTGAGGTATTGAAAGAAAAAAATCCTCAATTTAAAGCAATAGCAGTGGAGCCGGCGGATTCCCCTGTTCTTTCCGGTGGAAAACCGGGAGCACATAAAATTCAGGGGATCGGGGCTGGATTTATACCGGATGTTTTAAATGAAGATATTGTCGATGAAGTAATCAAAGTAACCAATGATGAGGCAATAGAGTGTGCAAGAAAAT
>JAGLYT010000220.1 GCA_023132075.1 bacterium | reverse complement strand
TCCTTAAGACTAAATATCTTGCTTGGTTTATTACCTTTGCTTGATATCCTGCCGCATCTATACGAACTCGCTTTATTTCTTTCTCTTTCCTCGTTCCTTCTTCTATAAACTCTATTATCTCCTTTAAAAATTCATAATTCCTTTCACGAGGGGCTCTGTTCCCCTCCCTAAATTCATATCCTATACACCAATCTATCTCAGGAATAAATCCCAGCATCGGCATATATCCTTTGTTTCCTTTATACGTCCATTCTGCTTCTTCCTTCCATCCTTCAACTTCCATTGCATCTATGTCTAACGTTAATTCTTTTTTCCCTCCCTTTTTCAAAACCTTCTTGCTCAGATTTTTATTTACTCTTTGTGTGCTCTCTATTTTTTCTTCACTCCTATTCCTCATCCAATCCCCAATCGCATCTCCACCTGGCACTTCTTCCATCTTACATACTTCCCTCAATCCTTTATCTATTCTTATTTTCCTTATATCTTCTATATACTTTCCTCCTCCTATAAACATCATTACCAATGAGTTCACATAACTGTTTGCTTTAAATCCTTTTCCAGCCCCAGGCGTAGGAAATAATCCTGTTACTTCTTTGTCTATCCCTAATGATTTGTACATCTCCCCATAAATACTCAATCCTGCATACGGTGTGATTTTTTCTTCTTCATTAAATTCTAACTTGAATTTTAATACGTTTTTTGTCTTAATCTATTTACCTCGCTATTGTTTCCTGTCTGCGTGCGAACACGCACAGGCAGGTTTTTTATCGGTATAACAATGTTTTTGATTCAAATATTATTATACCAAATAGCAAGGCTTTTTTATACCCTTTTCACCTATTTGGTGAAATCTTTTTTGCTCTTTCTCGTCTATTTCCTTTTTTCAATATCGGATTTAGGGATAAGTGAAACGAACTTGTCTTTTTATTTTTTTTTATACTTTGTGGAAGTGTTTTATCAAATAATTTTTTTCTTTACAATTCCCATTGAAAAATTTCTTTTCTCTTTTTCTGTACATTTTGATGGAAACCCTTAAGAACTTAAGCTTTTCGCTAAAATGTCAATTCATTTATTATGTACCCTGGAATTTTTCTTGGTGACAATTATATTTTTTCCCTTGACTTTTTGCTTTTTTTTGATTAAACTTTAAAAGTCATTCTTTGTATTTTGTTTTTTTATTCTCTAGTCCTCGTTAATACTAAAAGCACTTCAGGTAAAAATGCTGAAGAAAGAACAGACTTATCCACAATTGTTAGTAAGTTTGTGGATAAGTTTTCTTATTCTTTTTATTTTAACCCTTTTTTCGTTTTCTATTGCAAGCGAAAAACATCTCTTCAATCAAAGGAACCTTTTGAAATTATGCTTAAAACTATGGATAAATTATGGCCTCAAATCTTAGACTCTATTAAAAAGGACATTAACGAAGAAAGTTTTTCTTTATGGTTCAAACCCTTAAAGCCGTTATCCTTTGAAAAAGAGACTTTTCTTATTCAGGTCCCAAATAAATTTTTTTCCGATTGGTTAAAACAACATTATTTGGAAAAAATGGAAACTATTTTAACCTCTCTTGTTGACAAAAAAATTATAGTCCGTTTTTCAATTTCAAATGCCTCTTCCTCTCATTCCCCTGATGTAGTTGATGCCCCAATAAAAGAAACTGTGGTAAAAACGCCTGTTTTTACAGACAATTCTTTTAATTCGAAGAATACTTTTTCCAGTTTTGTTGTCGGTCCTTCCAATCGTTTTGCCCAGGCTGCTGCCGAAGCAGTAGCAAAATCACCCGGCCGGGCGTATAATCCATTATTTTTTTATGGGGGAGTAGGGCTTGGAAAAACTCATTTACTACATGCAATTGGATATTACATAAAAGAACAAAACCCTAAGGCTAATATTTGTTACTTAAGTAGTGAAAAATTTACAAATGAAATGATAGATTCCCTCCGTAATGACCGTATGGATAAATTTCATCAAAAATTCAGAGGATTAGATGCCCTATTAATTGACGATATTCAATTTTTAGCCGGAAAAGAAAGTACTCAAGAAATTTTCTTTCACACGTTCAATGCCCTCTATGATGCTCACAAACAAATTGTTATTACTTCCGATTCTGTTCCTAAAGAAATTCCTACTATTGAAGAACGCCTTCGTTCCCGGTTTGAATGGGGAGTTATTGCCGATATTCAACCACCGGATTTAGAAACTAGAATAGCCATTTTAAGGAAAAAAGCTGAAAATGAAAGACTTTTTGTTCCGGAAGATGTCATTCTCTTTATTGCTTCTCAAATAAAGTCAAATATTAGAAAATTAGAAGGTTCTTTAATCCGAATAGTAGCTTTTGCTTCTCTTACCGGAAGTGATATTACCGTAGAAAAAACGAAAGAAATACTAAAAGATATTATTACCAAAGAAGAAATTTTAATTCCAATTACTCTTCCTTCTATACAGAAAATAATTTGCAGGCATTTTAATCTGGCCGTTGCAGATATAAAAAGCAAGAAAAGGACTGATGCTATTGCTTTTCCCCGTCAAATTGCTATGTATCTGGCTCGTTCACTTACAGAATTATCTACTACTGAAATAGGTGATTTCTTTGGAAAAAGAGACCATACAACAGTAATGTATGCCTGTGAAAAGATAAAAAATAAATTAAATAAAGATCCTTATTTTACTGCTCTGGTTAATAAAATTATTAATGAAGTAAAAACAGGTAAAAATAATCCTGTATAACTTGGGGATAGCATTAAAATAACTTTCTCTTTTTGTTAATAACTTTAATTTCTCTTTTTTTTTTCTTAATAGTGTTAATATTTTTTAATTTCTTTACTCAAGATATTAGATTTTTTAATTTCTGTTTTTATTTTATTTTTTATGAACACTTTTAACTAAAAGTAGTTTTACTAACATATTAACAACCGTTATTATTATGATTATTAATTCTTTATACTAGTATTTAATAATAAACCGGCTGTAAAAAAGGAGACAAAAATGAAAATTATATGTTCTAAAGATGAATTACTAAAAGGCATTCAAATTGCACAGTTGGCAATAAGCAGTAAAACCAATCTTCCTATTTTGGCTAATTTTTTATTAGAAACCCATAAAGATAAAATAAAAATGGCAGCCACTGACCTTGAAATAGGAATTAAAT
>JAGLYT010000022.1 GCA_023132075.1 bacterium | reverse complement strand
ACTCGGATTCCCAATAGCGTAAAACATAAGGCTGTACCTTAGTAATTTCACTTACCTCTCCGATAGAAAAATATGTCTTATCCGGTATTTTCATAAAAAACACTCTCCTTTCCCTATATCGTTCTGGATTCCTGCTACCCAGAATGTGTCACAGGAATTACTTCGTTATGACCTTGATCCTTTTATTTTTCCAGAATTTCTTCCGCCGGTTTAAATTTAACTATTTTCTTAGTAGGAATCTGAACCGCCTCTCCCGTCTTCGGATTTCTCCCCATTCTGGCCATACGTACTTTTACTGAAAAAGTCCCTAATCCACTCAAGGTAATTCTTTCTTCCCTTCTTAAACCTGCCTTAATGCTATCTATTACCGTAGTTACAGCATCCAGAGCTTCTTTTTTAGTACAAGTAACTTTTGTTACCAATTCAACTAAGTCTTTCTTATTCATTATTTATTATTCCTCCTTTTTAATCAATAATATTTTTTAAAAAATCGGGCTTAAGGTAAAATAAAATTTTACCGATTCTTTTTCTTTATCCGTTCTTATTGTATAGTTTAATTCGAAAAACAAAGGAAATGTCTGAAAAATAAAAGTGTTAAGTTTTAGAGTTACACCTACACTATTTTTTAAATCTTCCACCTCAGTCTCTTTAAAGGATTCTTCTTCATCCCAATTTATACCTGTATCATTAAATAAAATTAACTGCAAACTCTTAAAATAAAAATCCGGGAACATATACCACATATAATAATTTATTGCAGAAAAAAGATTAACCCTCCCTTCGGCAGTAAAAGCCATAACCTTGCTGTTTTTATATTCATTGGAAGAACAACCCCTTATCGGTAAAGAAAAAAGAGATTTATCTTTTCCTTCACTACTTTCACCTAAAAGGCGAAATGCTAAAATTTTATTTTTCAAAACTGTAAAAAATCGCTGTGAATCGAAAAGATAGTCTGTATAATCATAATCACTTTCCCAAATTCTCTTTGTCTGATAGACAGCAACTTTCGTCCGTCCTCCACTTTTCGGATCTAAAAATTCCCATCTGGTTGTATCCCTGACTAAAGCAAAACTTGCTCCATTCTCAGTATAATTGAAAATCTCATCATCCTTAGTGCGATTCCTTTCCTCTTTAGCAGTAGTTCCTATTCCTAATTCAATACGATTAAATCGATTAAAAGGATAGCTGATTACCATTTCCTGCGAATGTTTCATTCGATTCACATGGCATTCTTCTTCTATTAAATCATCGTTATAATAATAATCATCATTTTTACCTCTAAAATGAAAATAAAATTGCGGCCGCCATTTTTTATAAGCATACCCAACCTGATAATACAACCAATTATCATAATCGGAATAATCAACCCCGGCAGATAATTGATGATTTCCCATCATATCACTTGCCTGCCAATATGCAGCAACATATAAACCTCCCGGAATAGCAAAAAATACTAAAGGATAAAACAAATCCGTTGACATATCTAACTTATATGGTCTTTGGGTAATAATATGATTTTTAATAGGAGAAAAGACTTCTTTCTCCTCCTGTATTAACAAAGGATATTCAACTATTTGTGAAAAATAAAGTAGAGATGCTGTTTCTCCCATATAAATATTTCTTTCCCCTTTTCGATAAGAAACAAATAAAATCTTTTCACCTTTAGGAGAAAAACATGGAGTAAAATTCCCACCTACTACATCGCTCAACTGTATTGCAATACCAGTGTTTAAATTGAGAGTGTACAAATTATATACGCTATTTTTGTCAGAAATAAAAATAATTTTTTTCCCGTCCGGTGACCATGAAGGCTGTCTCTCATTAAAACAACTATCTGTTATAGGATTTATTTTGAAATCAGAAAGATTCAACGAATAAAGATTGTCTTTTCCCGCTTTTTCAGAAACATACAATATTTTTTCACCATCGGGAGAAAACACAGGATAATCATCACATCTTTGGTCACTATTCAGCTGAATAATATTTTTTCCATTAGTATCAATCAAATATAAGTCTTTTACCCCTTTTTTCATTCCTACAAAAACAATTTTTTTTCCATCGGGAGAAAAACAGGGAGAAGAAATATTATCAAAATTTTTTAATTTTATTTTTTTTAATTTATTTTTTTTAATTTTTAATAAATAAATATAATCCTTTTCATTTCTTTTTCCCGCAAAAGCAATTTTTCCCCCATCAGGGGAAAAAGAAAGAGCATGTCCTTCCGTCTTTAAATAATCAATGCTTCTTCCTATTCTACCTTTTAAAACAGACTTTTGTTTAAAATCACTTGCGGACATAATATATAAATCATTATATCCCGCCCTATTAGAAATGAAAGCAATATTTTCTCCCCTTTTGGACCAAATAGCATTAGTGTTAAATTCATTATCACCGGTTAATTTTTTTCCATAAAAAAAAGGCTCTCTTTTCCCTTTTATTTCTTCTAAATATTTTTCTTTTAAATGTCTGCGCCATTGCCGGTCAAAGTCACGGAAACTCATTCCTATCACTTTTAAAAAAACAGAATCTGCCTCAAATTTATCTCGAAACTCTTTAACAATCAAAGGAATTTTATCTACCCCATATTCAGAAGCTAAAAAATTTAAAGCATACTGCCCTTCTTTATAGGCTAATTTAATCTGGTAGCTTTTTTCCAGATGACTGAAATTATGCAAATGGGTCAAAGGAATAAGTAAATCGGAAGTAGCGGCATCCCTTATAATCATTTCTTCATAAGCCTTATCATCTAAATCCGATGAATAATATTCGGCTAACCCCTCCATCAACCAGAGGGGATAAAAAATAAATTTAACTAATCTTATGGATTTCCATCCTTTGTAAAGGATATTGAAAGTAACAATATGAACAAATTCATGGGTAATTACTTTTTCCAACCATTTGTCAGAACCGGTTAAAGGAATAACAAAACGATTTTTAAAGACTTCAGCAAATCCTCCCGTCCCTTCGCCTATATCAGCAATATTGTTTTGCACAAAATGATTTTGAGTTGCATAAAGAAAAAATGGTGTTTTTTCGGTAGGTAAATATTCCAAACCTTTGGTTATTTTCTCATAAGCATTTTCCAACATTCTCGCTGTTTTATCGAGTTGTTGTTCTGTGTCCGGATAATAATAAATTTCAAAGTGTTCCGTTTCAGCAACAAACCATTTCTTGTTCCCTATAGTAACAATTTTATTCTTACCAAAAGCACCTGCTTCAGTACTTAAAGTATTTCCCAATAAAAAAAAAACCAAAAGCAAACACAAAAAACTTTTTTTCAATTCATCTTCTCCATAAATTTCTACTCACAAAATTTTTAGTTTTCTTTAAAATTTTTTTTCAATTCATTTAGTTTATCCCCCAGAACATCTCCTAAATTCATTTTAAAAGACGGGGACCGCATATGTTTATTCATCTCCTCTTTTTCCAATTCTTTTATAGATAAATTAATCTTCCCCTCTTCATAATTAACCCCGGTTATTTTAGTAAGAATTTCATCGCCCACTTTCAATTCCTCCTCTAATTCATTAATATAATCTTTAGGAATTTGAGTAAAACGCAATATCCCTTCTATTCCTTCTTCGAGTTTTACAAGATACCCAAAATCAGTTGATTTGATTATTTGTCCTTTCACATTACTCCCTTTTTTATAATTCAAATAGGGGTTTTTTCCCATCTGTTTTAAACCTAAAGAAATCTTTTCATCTTCTGCGTCAATGTCTAATATCGTCACCTCCACTGAATCGTTTTTATGTAATATTTCTTTAGGGTGTTTTATTTTTTTTGTCCAGGACATATTTTTAAAATGAATCATTCCTTCTATTCCTTCATCTAATTTCACAAAAGCCCCGAAAGAAGCAAGCGATGTTATCCTTCCACAAGTTTTCATTCCAACCGAATATTTTTCTTTTATCTTTTCCCATGGATTAGGACCTATTTGTTTTATTCCCAACGATATTTTTTTATTTTCTTTATCTATATTTAAAACCCTGGCTTTTACTAATGCCCCCTCTGGAAACGACTTTGGAAGGATGTCTTCATTTTTTCCGTCCAGGAAATCTCAGAGATGTGAACCAACCCTTCTATCCCTTCTTCTATTTCTATAAAAAAACCAAAATTGGTAATATTTCTGACCCGTCCACTCACTAACGACCCTATCGGATATTTATTTTCGATATTCTCCCATGGATGCGTCGTCAATTGCTTTAATCCTAAAGATATTTTCTGAGTATCCGGATTAAAAGAAATAACCTTAACTTCTATTTCCTCTCCTTCTTTTAAAAACTCTCCCACTTTTTCTACCCTTCCCCAGGAAATGTCATTTTTGTGTAATAATCCATCTATCCCTCCAATATCCACAAAGGCTCCGAATTCAGTAATTCTTTTTACTATACCCCAACAAACCTCCCCCTCTTTTAAGGAAGTAATTCTGTCCCTTTTCCTTTCTTCCCTTTCTTTTTCTAATACAAGCCGGGAAGAAACCACAATATTATTCTCTTCCGAAGAAAATTTTGTAATCTTTACTTTAAATTTTTGTCCGACAAAACAGTCTAAATCTTTTGAAAATTGTAAAGAAATCTGAGACTGGGGCAAAAAAGCATCCCTGCCTATATTTATACATAATCCACCCTTTACTTTGCGTATTACCTTTCCCTCCACAGCTTCTCCATTCTGATAAGCTCTCCTTAATTCTTCTGATTTTTTTATACCATAAGCTTTTTCGTAAGATAACACCGGACAACCGGATTTCCCTTCAATCTTTTTTAAATACACCCCAATTTTTTTTCCTACTTTTATTTCGCTATTTTCGTTATACTGATTAAATTCCATTAACGGAATAACTCCTTCGGATTTTAACCCTACATCAACAAAAACATTTTCAGCATCAATTTTTATTATCTCCCCTGAAATAACCTCTCCTTCTTGAAAATTACTTTTTCCCTCAGAGGATAAAACTTCCTCCATTGAAATTTCCTGGTTTTCGAAAAGATCCTCTCCCATTATAGTTTTAGCCTCCTTAATTTTTTAACTACTTCCTCTATTATCCACTGAGGAGTAGAAGTCCCTGTACTTATTCCCACTTTTTTAACATTTTTAAACCAACTTGTTTCTAAATCTTTTTCTGTTTCAATATGATAAGTTTTCTTCTGAATTTCCTTGCACGTTCTTGCTAAACGATTAGTATTAGCGCTATTATACCCTCCTATAATCAACATTAAATTTACTCTTTGAGCTATTTTTTTTGCTTCATTTTGGCGATCTTGTGTGGCTTCGCAAATAGTGTTATATATTTTAATCTCTTTTGTATGCTGCAGGAGGCCGGAGACAATTATTTTAAAGTTTTCTCTCGATTGAGTGGTCTGGCTAATTACTCCTATTCTTTTCCAGCAAAAAACATTCTTTAGTTGATTTGTTTTTTGAATAACTTCTACTTCAGTATTAGCATAACTGATTAAACCTTTTACTTCCGGATGGTCTTTTTCTCCGACAATTACTACTTTGTAATTGTCTTTACTTAACTGTTTAATCAAATTTTGAGCACTTTTTACAAACGGACAGGTTGCATCAACAATTTCTATCCCTTTTTCTCTTGCCTCTTTGAAAAAAGATAAATCCGCACCATGAGAACGAACAACGATCCTTCCTTTTTTAAATTTATGTAAATCGTAAATTATACCAACACCCTGTTTTTCTAACTTGTCTACCACCTGAGGATTATGAATAATCGGCCCTAAGGTATAAAGAGATTTTTTACCCTCCCCTGCTTTTACTACCAGATTTATTGCTCTTTTTACCCCAAAACAAAACCCGGCATTCTTTGCTATTACAATTTCCATTTTTTTCACTTTCTAATCAACTCTCTTTTAATTTTCTTATCTGTTTTATAATATCATTACTTATCGCCTCATAAGATTCTTTATTTTCAGGAAAATCATTGTAATATAATAGTTTCCCAAATTTTACTTTTACAGATTTAAAATTAAAGCAACTATTATTATATTCAACTAATACCGGTAAAACAGGTGCCTTTGCTTTAACCACTAATAAGCCTATCCCACGTTTAGCTTTACCTAATTTTCCATCCTTACTGCGTGTTCCCTCCGGAAAAACAACAACACCCTCACCGCTATTTAAATAATCAATTACTTTTTTTAAAGAACTTCCGCTGGCCCCCCCTCTTTTTATGGGAATAACATTAATCGCTTTTAGGGTTTTTCCAAAAAGTGATACACGAAAAAGTTCCTTTTTAGCTAAACTATAAATTTTTCTTCTTACAGCCACACCAACAATGGGAGGATCTAAATAACTTGTATGATTAGGAGCAATAATTACCTTTCCTTTTTGAGGAAAGTTTTTTCTTCCGTAAGTTTTTAAACTCAAAAGACCTCTGACCAATAACCATAAAATATTGTATCCTATAAAATAAATCATTTCTTTGTTTCCAAGATTAAATTGATTATTTATCCTTTTAAAATCTTTATCACTTTTTAAGTTTATCAAGAATACACTGAACAACTTCTTCCAATGATAAATTAGTCGTATCTATTAGAATAGCATCCCTAGCGGCTTTTAGGGGATTTAAACTTCTATTTTTATCTTTTTCATCTCTGAACCTAATTGCTTCTTTTATTTTTTCCATTTTTACTGTTTGATCTTGTTTTTTTAAATCTCTGTACCTTCTTTTTGCCCGTTCTTCTAAAGTAGCATCAAGATAAAACTTTTTTTCTGCCTGAGGAAAAACTGCTGTCCCTATATCCCTTCCTTCCATAATAATCCCCTTTTCAACACCTGCCTTCCTCTGCAGTATTAATAAATATTCTCTTACTTTTTGAATCATGGAAATTTCATTAGTTTTTTTAGTAATACTTTGTGTTCTGATTTCATCAGTTACTTCTCCCCCATCTACAAAAACACGGAAAACATTTTCTTGTGACTGCCAACTAATTTCAGTATTATCTATCAACTGCTGTAATTCTTCATCATCTTCTATATTAATTTTACTTTTTAATAGCTTCCAGGCAATTGCCCGATACATCGCTCCCGTATCTATATACTCGTATTTTAACCCACGAGCAACCCTTTTAGCTATTTCACTCTTACCTGCTCCGGCAGGCCCATCTATAGCAATAATTATTTTATCCATTTTTATTTAATTTACTTACCTTTTATAAAATTCATCCCATTGCGGGTTTGGAATATATTCCAAACCCGCAACGGGAAATATCATTAAAAATTAGTTTTTTTAAACTATATTTAGAATAATAAATTTACTCCGGCACCAACTATTAATCCGTTAGCATCCCCTTCTTCGTCAGGGTCAGGAGTATTTTCTTCAAAGTCAAGACTCAAAATTTGATACTTCAAATTACCACTAATACTTATCTTAGGACTTACTTGATATTCTACTCCACCACCCAAACGAAACCCAAAAGGTGAAATACTTTCATCGTTAGAATCAGTGCCCCAGTCAAGTTTAACTGTAGAATTAAATAGACCTAAACCTAATCCGACATAAGGTTTTAGCTTTTCATTATCAAGGGTAAAAAAATAATCGGCATTAACTAAAATCGGAATTATTGTAAGTGTGGCTTCAAATCCGTTATCTTCATAAGTATCAGACCAATAACCAACACTTCCACCCAGGGCAATATTTTCATTAATGAAATATCTATATTTCGCTTCTACCATAAGTCCTGCCTGGTCCCATTCATCATTATCCCAACCTTCACAGGAAAAATAACTCAAATCCACTCCTAGACTACTCTTCCCGGCTAAATCCTCAGCTAAAACAAAAGAACTCAGACTTAAAACAAATACTGCAATTAAACTAATCGTTAGGCTTTTTTTCATTTTTCTCTCCCTATTTATTTTAATTTAATATTCTTTTTAACTAAATTCCCCTCCTTTCTTAGATTTTATTCAACAAGTCTAATCAAGTTTTTTCTTTGGCTCAATTTTAAAATCACATTACACTTCTTAGTCTCTCTTCAAACCCGGGAAAAGAAGTATTGATACAATCAGTATTATTAATTACCGTTTTACCCGAAGCAACTAATCCGGCAATAGTCAAAGCCATCGCGACTCTATGGTCCCCAAAACTATCCAGCTGACATCCTTTCAACTTGGTCGGGCCATAAATTAACATTCCGTCTTTTTTTTCTTCTATTCTTGCCCCCATTTTAGAAAGTTCCGAAGACATTACCTTTATCCGGTCACTTTCTTTTACCCGTAATTCCTCCGCTCCCCTGATTTCCGTTACTCCTTTTGCCTGGGTAGCAGCTACCGCTAAAATAGGAATTTCATCTATTAACCCGGGAATTGACTCTCTTCCAATCTCGATGCCACATAATTTACTGCTTTTTATAAACAAATCTCCTACAGGTTCATTACACACTTCTTCTTTATTTTGTTCCTCAATATTAGCCCCCATTGCCTTCAAAATACTAATTATTCCTGTTCTGGTGGAATTTAAACCTATATTTTTTATTGTCAATTGAGAATTTTCCGTCATTGCAGCAGCAACCATAAAAAAAGAAGCTGAAGAAACATCCCCGGGAACAATAATATTCTTTGCTTTTATTTCTTTTTTCCCTGAAATAGCAACGGTAAGGCCCGAAACCCTTATATCCGCTTCCAAAAAATGTAACATTCTTTCAGTATGATCTCTTGACTTAAAAGGTTCGGTAACTGAGGTTTCTCCGGAACTAAAAAGACCTGCTAAAAGAATACATGATTTTACCTGGGCACTGGCTATAGGCAAGTTATAATTGATAGAGTGCAATGGTTTTCCAACAATATTCAAAGGCGGATAATTACCCTCAGATGCGGTTATTTCCGCCCCCATTTGTCTTAAAGGCTGAATAATTCTCCTCATCGGCCGTTTCTTTATAGACTCATCACCGGTAACGGATGAAGAAAAATCCTGTCCGGATAAAATCCCGCTTACCACTCGTATTGTAGTCCCGGAATTACCGACATTTAGTACTTCTAAGGGTTTTTTTAAACTTCTTAGGCCTTTCCCATAAATATTTAACTCATCAGAATGTTGTCTCTCAATTTTTATTCCCAGAGAAGAAAAAATTTTAACCGTAGCCTGGCAGTCTAAAGCATTCAGAAAACCTTTAATAGACATTCTCCCTGAACTAATACTGCCTAAAATAACAGCCCGATGAGAAATAGACTTATCCCCTAAAACACTTATTTCTCCCTTTACGGTTTTTTTATTTTCGATAACAATCTGTGCCATTTTTTTAACTTTAAAGGCGTGAATTATCAACTAATTTTGCCTTAATTTTTTTTGCCTCCACAAATTCTTTTAATACTGCTTCTTTTTTTCCCTCAGCTATTTTTTTTGTCATTTCATAAATATAAACCTGAAAACTTTTTAAACTTTCTATTATAGCTATTTGGTTATTTATACATATGTCCGCCCATATCTTCTCATCACTCCCCGCTATGCGGGTCATATCCCGAAAACTACCGGCTAATATTTTCTTTATGCGTTTATCTTTTCCTGCCAGTGCACCTACTTCTTTAACTAAGCAATTAGCAATAATATGGGGAAGATGACTGGTAAATCCAACAATAAAATCATGTTCGCGGGGAGACATTAAAAATAGGCGGGAACCCAAAGCATTCCAGATATTCTTTACTACTCCCAAAGCATTTTTATCCGTACCGGCGGTAGGTGTAATAATACAGGCAGCATTGTAAAATAAATCTCTTCGTGCATTTTCCACTCCTGTTTTTTCACTCCCGGCCATAGGATGAACACCAATAAAAAATAAAGATTTTTTAGTAAGAGCAGAAAACATATCCTCTATTTTCTCTACAACGGATTTTTTTACGCTACCCACATCAAAAACAATACATCCATCTTTAAAATGAGGAATAAGTTTTTTAACCAACCGGGGAATTAAACTTACCGGAACAGCTAAAATAACCAACTCAGCATTCTTCACCCCTTTTTTAAAATCTGTAGTATATTTATCAATAGCGCCTATTTTTTTAGCCCTTTTTAATTTGTGCAGGTGCCTGCCTATTCCGGTTATTTCGGATTTACGATTCATTTTTTTAAGGGCTAAACCTAACGAACCGCCAATTAATCCAACCCCTATGATACTAATCTTTTTTATTTTTACTTTTGTTTTCATGTTTTTTTACCTTTTAAATATCTCTTCCTACAGCATAGGCAACTTTTTTCAAATCCTCCATTAAAGAAGAAAAATCTTCGGGTAATAACGATTGAGGCCCATCAGACAACGCTTCTTCGGGTTTAGAATGGACTTCAATCATTAATCCATCCGCCCCGACAGCTATAGCAGCTTTACTTAAAGGGGCTACATAATCTCTAACCCCTGTACCATGACTGGGATCAATGATTATGGGCAAGTGGCTCAAACGTTTTATTACCGGAACAGCATTTAAATCCATGGTAAAACGGGTAGATTGTTCAAAAGTCCTAATACCCCTCTCGCAAAGAATAATTTTACAATTTCCCTGTGACATAATATATTCGGCAGACATAAGAAATTCTTTTACTGTCGTCGCAATACCTCTTTTTAACAAAACCGGTTTCCTACTCTTTCCTACTGCTTTTAACAAATCAAAATTTTGTACATTCCTTGCCCCGATTTGAATAATATCACTATACTTTTCTACTAATTTTACTTGTTCAATAGTCATTGCTTCTGTCACTATCGGCAACCCGGTCATTTTTTTTGCGGCAGCCAAATACTTTAATCCTTTTTCCCCCAACCCCTGAAAACTATATGGGGAAGTACGCGGCTTAAATGCACCGCCTCTTAAAATTCCTGCCCCTGCTTTTTTTATTTCCCGGGCAATTTTAATAAGTAAATCTTTTTTTTCTACAGAACACGGCCCCGCCATAACAACAATTTGTTTTCCCCCGATTTTTATTCCATTGACATTAATGACAGTGTCTTCTTTTTTAAACTCACGGCTTGCCAGTTTATAAGGCTTGGAAATGGGAGTTATAAAATCTACTATTTCCATAGA
>JAGLYT010000219.1 GCA_023132075.1 bacterium | reverse complement strand
GGGAAAGGGAATGTTGGAAAAAAGAGTTTTTTCTGATAAGGATGGAATAGCTTCCAGCCGGGTCGAGCAAATTAATTTTTCGAAGAGGTTAAATACGGTGGAAGCATTTATTGAGCAGGACATTCTTTCCCACGCTCAGGCGGGAAAAGTGAGTTTTACTTTTACTGCCGAAGGAAAAGATATGCCTTTGTGGAAAAAAGAGTATTCTCTTTCTTTTGGGCGGGGGAGAAAAACAGAGAAAGTTATTTTTTATAAAAAAGACAATAAGCAAGGAGCGGAGCTTAATATTGAGCTTTTTAATCCTGGTGCGGCGGAAAAAATAAGTTTTACTTTATCTCCATTCGAAGGGGCAATTAGTTCGGAGGATAAAAAAAGCACAAAAATAGAAATACAGGAAATGAAATTTGTAGATGGACAGGAAGAAATTTTGTTTTTAGCTAATCAATGTAATAAAGGGGAGAAGAAGGAGATTAATTTCTCTTCTTTAAAAATTATTGCGGAAATTTTGGAGTTTAAAACTAAACAATATAGTAATCCTTATAGCGGAAATTTTAAAGCGTTTGAGCAAATAAGATTAAGGATAAGTATTTTTTAAATACACAGATTACGCGAAAAAAATTGCAAATTACGCAGAAAAAGATTTTTTTGTAATGTTTATGGGTTTTTTTGAGTAATTTGTGTATTATAAGGAGGTTAAGGTTGAAGAAAAAAAGGTTATTTTTAATTTCTTTTTTAGGAATGATATTGTCTGTATGGCCTCTTTCGGCAACAGTTTTATTAAAAATGAGCATGGATGAGCTTACTACATCATCCGAAGAAATAGTACAGGGAAAGGTGAAAGAAATTACCAGCCAATGGAATGAGAAAAGAACCCTTATTTTTAGTGAGATAAAGATTGAGGTGAAGGAAAGAATCAAAGGAGAAAAGGAAAGGAAAGAAATAGTAGTTAGGCAATTAGGCGGAAAAGTGGGGGATATGAGGTTGAAAGTTATCGGTATGCCTGTTTTTCAGGAAGAAGAAGAGGTAATCCTTTTTTTAAAAGAAGATAAAACCCAATTAAAAAAATTTTATGTAACCGGATTATACCAGGGGAAATTTGCAGTAAAAGAGGAACAGGTGGAAAGAAAAAATATCCCGGTGAGAGAATTTATAGGGGATATTAAACATATAATTAAAAATTTTGACGGAGGAAAGAAATAAAAATGACATTCTTGAAAAGATTAATAGGGATGACAATTGTTTTTTCATGGATAATAGGTAATTATAGTTTTGCCTTTGAACTTTTGCCTTGTAAATGGGCACGAAGCGATATTCCGGTAGATTATTACATTAATTATCAGGGAACACCGGATTGTTCCGGAGAAAATGCAGCGATAATATCTTCTTTTAATACATGGGAAAATGTTTTGGAACAATATATGGATTTTACTTATAAAGGGCCAAGCACAGAAACATATGCCCTAGATGAAACCAATCTTTGTATCTGGATTGAATCAGATTGGAATATTTATGGCTTTCCTTCAAGTGCAATTGCTATCGCTTCCGTTTTGTATAATGAACTTAATGGAGAAATCTTAGAAGTAGATATTACTTTTAACGGAGAGAATTTTGAGTGGTCTTCATCAGGTGAAAGTGGAAAAATGGATGTGCAGAACATTGCTACTCACGAAATCGGACATTTTTTAGGGTTGGCTGATTTGTATGATTCAGCTGACAGTGAAGCAACAATGTATGGATTTGGAATGGAAGGAGAAACAAAAAAAAGGACATTGAGTCCCGATGATATAGATGGTATCAGGGTTCTTTATCCCGGGGCCGGTGGGCCAAAAACAGAAGGATTTGTTATGAAAACAGGGGTTTCTTTAATTAATAATTTAATCAATTTGAGTAAGGGGGATACTTGTAGTATCGGATTTCAATTGGTTGAGTCTAAACGGATAAAAATAAAGATTTACACCATAGATGGGGAATTGGTGAAGGATTTGGCTGATGATACCTATGGAGAAGGGGCTCATTGGGTTTTTTGGTCGGGGAAAAATGATGCCGGAGGTAAAGTGGGAGCCGGGATGTATCTGGTAAAATTTAATTTTACCGATAAAATTTATAAAATTGTGGTGGTAAAGTGATGGGGTTCAAAAAGAAGTTTTTGTTGTTTTCATTTTTGGTTTATTTTTTTAAATTGATTTCAATGTCCTGTTTTGGTGAAGAAAGCAGGGGGACAGTTAGCGGGCTTACCCTGAGGCAGGGAGTGGGAGCAAGACCGTTTGGAATGGGAGAAGCTTATGTTGCTGTGAGCGATGATATTAATGCTCTCTTCAGTAATCCTGCCGGCTTAGCCGGTATTCAAAAAAAAGAGTTAAATACAATGTATTTTAAAGGATTAGCAGATGTTCAGACCGGTTTTTTAGGCTATGTTGTCCCCTGGGAAAAAAGAGGCAGCCTGGCAATGGGATTTCTCTATTTAAACGGAGGAAGAATTAAAATAAATTATTTAGATGGAAACTCTCATTCCTTTGAGGCACAGCGGGATTATGTGGGAATACTATCCTATGCCCGAGAGATTAACTATAGTTTTCTTTTAGGGGGTAATGTAAAATTGCTCCATTCTACACTGGTAGAAGAATATACCGCTCAGACGTTAAGCGCAGATTTGGGAATAATGTATAAAAAACTTATGAATAATAATTTAAGTATTGGTTTTACCGTTCAAAATATAGGGACAGGAATAAAATATAGTGACGGCGAAGATGATTTACCCTTTACTTTGAAAGGAGGAATAGCTTATAAACTAAATATTGAGGGAATAGAAAACTATATGGGGTTTATTAATGAAGTTTCCTCTAAAAGGGATATTTTACCGGGATGCCTTTTTTCTCTTGAAGTGGAAAAACCAAAAGAAATGGAATTTAAGGGGAAATTAGGGTTTGAATATGGAAAGTATTGGAAAGAACATAGATATTTGTTAAGAGGCGGATATAAATTAGGTTATGCTCCGGATACTTATACTTTTGGAGTAGGATGTGAATTTGAGCAGTTTCAATTTGATTATGGGATTGGGATATTGAAGGATCTGGGGCTTTTACATAAGGTTTCTTTCACGATAAGATTTTCTGTTTAATTTCAATGAGACTTAGAGTTTTTCTCTGAAAAAACTCTGTAGTCGAATT
>JAGLYT010000218.1 GCA_023132075.1 bacterium | reverse complement strand
ATTTCATTTATTTGTTTTGTAACATTTGAATAAATTCATCTTCATTTAAAATGGTTAAGCTTAGTTTCTTAGCCTTTTCATATTTTGAACCGGGATGTTCCCCTGCCACAACAAAAGTTACCCTTTTACTTACACTGGAAGACACGGTTGCTCCCAGAGCTTTAACTGTTTTTTGAGCTTCACTCCGGCTAAAACCCTTAAGTTCTCCGGTAAAGATAAATACTTTATCTTTAAGAGTTTGAGTTTTTAATTCTTCTTTTTCCTCTTTTAAAATCAACTCTGCTTTCTTAAATTTTTCAATAAGTTTTTTTACCGAATCCTGAAGAAAAAAATTGACGATTGATTCAGCCATAACCGAACCAATCTCATAGATTCCTTCCAATTCTTCTTTTTTTGTTTTTATTAATTGATCAATCGAATCATATCTCGCCGCCAACAATTCAGCCCCTTTTTCTCCTACATGATGAATGCCCAGGCCAAAAAGCAAACAGGAAAGTGGTTTTTGTTTGCTTTTTTCAATATTTCCAAGAAGATTGGAAGCCTTCTTTTCTTTAAACAATTCTAATTTCAATAAATCTTCCTTTTTTAAGAAATAAATATCCGCAAAATCATCTACCAATTTATTGAGAATTAATTGCTCAACCACTGCCTTACCCATTCCCTCAATATCCATTGCGTTTCGGGAAGCAAAATGAACCAAACCTCTCTCCAATTGAGCGGAACAAAAAGGATTAATACACCGATAAAAAACTTCTCCTTTCTCTTTGGCAATTTTACCTTCACACACAGGGCATTCCTGGGGAATTTCAAATTTTTTCTCGTTCCCTTTTCTTACACTTTCAATCACTTTAACTATTTTGGGAATTACCTCCCCACTGCGTTCAATAACCACCCGGTCTTTAATTCTTATCCCCAATCGTTTAATCTCATCAAAATTATGTAAAGTTGCCCTGCTGATAGTCACTCCGCCACATTCTACCGGTTCAAGGTCTGCTACCGGTGTAAGCACCCCTGTTCTTCCTACCTGGATATTGATATCGTTTAAAGTGGTCGTTGACTGCTTGGCCGGAAATTTATAAGCAATAGCCCAACGGGGACTTTTGAGGGTAAAACCCATTTTTTTCTGACTCAATAAAGAATTTACTTTTACCACCACGCCATCTATTTCATAATCCAATTCCTCTTTCTTCTTTACCCATTTATTACAATAATTTATCACTTCCTCTATATTTTCATACAACTTAATATGAGGATTTACTTTTAAACCAAATTTAGCAGCTTCTTTTAAGAATTGCCAATGACTAATAAATTCTTCTTCTCCCTCCATAAAACCGAAAGAATGAATAAAACAATCCAATTTTCGTCTACTGGTAATTCGAGGATCCAACAATTTTAATGACCCCCCTACTGCATTACGCGGATTAACAAAAGATTCCTGATTGTTTTTTTCCCGTTCCTTGTTTAGAGAAAGAAAATCTACCCGTCCCATAAAAATTTCCCCTCTTACCTCTAACCTTCCGGGAGGAATACCTTTTAATCGGAGAGGAATAGATTTAATGGTTCTAACATTTAAAGTAATATCACTACCTACTTCGCCATTTCCTCTGGTTAATCCCTGGAAGAGAACCCCCTCTTCATAAACCAGAGAAACACCTATTCCATCAATTTTTAATTCTACCACATATTCAATATTTTCATCGGGTAATATTTTTTTTATTCTTTTATCCCATTCCTTTATTTCTTCTGCCGAATAAGTATTATCCAGCGAAAGCATAGGAATGCGATGTTTTACTGATTTGAAACCAGTTAAAGGTTGTTCGCTTACCCGTTGGGTGGGGGAATTGGGAGAAACATATTGGGGATATGAGATTTCTAATTCTTTTAATCGACACATTAATTTATCATATTCCGCATCGGTAATTTCCGGCTGGTTTAAAACGAAATAATGATAACCATGTTTTATGATTTTTTCCCGTAAATCCTCAATTTCTTTTTTCGCTTTTATGTTTTTTTCCATAAGTAAAGTGTCTAATTAAAATTTATTTTCTTTTTTTTATTCTTTCTTCTTTTAACTTGTCTAATATTCCATTAATAAATTTTCCGGATTCTGCGGTACTATATTTTTTAGCTAACTCTACTGCTTCGTTAATAATAACACTTATGGGAATTTCCGTTAAATAAATAATTTCATAAGAAGCACTTCGTAATATATTGCGGTCAACTGCTGCCATTCTCTCTAATTCCCAATTATCCGCATATTTAGTAATTAAAACATCAATCTTTACTATGTTTTCGACAGTTCCCTCAACTAACTTATTAACAAACCTTAATATTTTCGGAGAACGATTTTCTTTCAATAATGAAAATTCTTCGTCAACTTCGTTGTCTATCTTACAAACATCCATAAAATACAAAATTTGTAAAGCGCATTCCCTTGCTTTCCTGCGTACACCCATAAAATGCTCCGTCTTAAATTTTTTCCATATTTTAACTGATTTTATTTTTTCATTTTCCTAAACAAATTTACCATTTCGATTGCCGCTAAGGCACTGCTTGCTCCTTTGTTTCCCAGTTTAGTCCCTGCTCTCTCAATGGCCTGTTCTAATGTGTCAGCAGTAATTATCCCGAATATTACCGGAACGCCTGTTTGTAACGAAATATGAGCAACTGCTTTGGATACTTCCGTAGCTATGTAATTGAAATGCGGAGTTGATCCACGAATAATTGTTCCCAAACAAATTATTGAATCATACTTACCGCTTTTTGCCATAAGATCGGCTGCGTAAGAAATCTCAAAAGAACCGGGAACCCAAACAATATCTATTTTATCATCTTCCGCCTCGTGACGCACTAAAACATCTTTCGCCCCGCGTAACAATTTTTGAGTAATAAAATCATTAAACCGGGATACTACAATACCAAAACGAATTCCTTTAGCTATTAATTTACCTTCATAAACTTTTCCCATTATTCCTCCTTTTTTTAATTATTTTAAATATACTAAAATCAACTACCTCGCAAGAAACTGCGAGGAATCAAAGATTTATCCCGCATAACTTTTGAGCAGTAAGATACGGGATAATTAAACCCTTACCGCTTCGACTCTCTTCAAGGGAGTTTATGCCAAGCAGAGCGAAGTGCTCAGGATCAATTCAACTACAGAGTTTTTTCAAATAAAAA
>JAGLYT010000217.1 GCA_023132075.1 bacterium | reverse complement strand
CACAATATAAAGACCTTCAAAACAGGTATTTGAAAAGCATTGCTGTTTTGGCTAAAGCCCTTGATGTTAAAACGAAATGGACATATAATCACTCAAAAAATGTTGCTAAATATGCCGTTGCTATTGCCAAAAAATTCGGTCTTTCCAAAAAAGAGATTGAAATGGTCAGACAGGCGGGAAAGTTACATGATTTAGGAAAAGTTATTATATCCGATGAAATTCTTAATAAAAAAGGGAAATTAACTGAAGAAGAAAGGGATAAAGTAAAGCAACATGTTCGGGTAAGTGCGGAAATAATAAAGCCCTTAGGTTTCATGGAGGATGTTGCTAAAATTATAATGCAACATCATGAATACTATGGGGGACAGGGATATCCGATGGGTATTCAGAAAGAAGAAATTACTCTAGGTGCACGAATAATAGCGGTTGTTGATGCTTTTGATGCAATGATTTCAGAAAGACCCTATCGCAAAAAGGCTTCTATCGATGAATCAATTAAGGAATTGGAAAAATTTAGCGGAGTGCAATTTGACCCAAAAGTTGTAAAAACATTAATTAAATTAATAAAAGAAAAGCCGGAATTATTTGAAAGATAAGATTTTAAATTAAAAACAGGGATATCAATAAAATATGGTTTTCCCTGTTTTTTGGCAAACAGAGATTTCATAAAATGATTCAACCCTTAATTGCAATAATTGGTCCAACTGCCTCCGGAAAAACAGAATTTGCCATATCCCTTGCAAAACAAATCAACGGAGAAGTTATTTCCGCTGATTCCATTCAAGTATATAAATACATGAATATCGGAACCTCCAAACCGAACGGAAAATGGTTAATAGTTGATAAAAAACGCCTTTTTATGGTTGATGGAATTCCTCATCATATGATTGACGTAATAAGGCCTGACCGGGAATTTAATGTGGGAAAATATCAGACTAAAGTGACCGGAATTATTGACGAAGTTCATAAAAAGGGAAAGATTCCTCTTTTAGTAGGCGGAACAGGATTATATATCAAAGCAATAATTAAGGGTTTATGTTCTGCACCTTCCGGTAATCAAAAAATAAGAGGAGACTTAAAAAAAGAAGCAATAGGAAAAGGAACGGAATATCTTTACAAGCGTTTAAAAAAAATAGATTCCCAGGCAGCATTGCTAATTCATCCTAATAATTTACAGAGAATTATTCGTGCTTTAGAGGTTTATCAGATTACGGGAATACCTTTTTCACAAATACAGCAATCCACTTCATCTTCCGATTATAAAACAGTAATGTTTGGTTTGAGCTGGAATAGGGAAATACTTTATAGAAAAATTAATCAAAGAGTGGAAAAAATGTTTAAAGAAGGGTTAATACAAGAGGTTGAAGGGTTATTAAATAAAGGTTACAATCGAAATTTGACTTCAATGCAAGGGTTAGGATACAAACAGGTATTTGATTATCTGGAAAAAAAAAATGATTTAGAAGAAACAATATCATTAGTAAAGCGTGATACTCGAAGATATGCTAAACGACAATTAACCTGGTTTAATAAAGATAAAGATATCCAATGGATAAAATTGAAGGAAGATGTTGATATACAAACAAGCATAAAAAAAGTGTCTTTACTGATAAAAAAATCATTATTAACAAAACAATAAGATAATAAACTTATAAATGGTTAAAGAAAGAGTAATACTAATAGGTGTTTTATTGCCCCATAAAAAACAATCTTTTCTGGAAGATTGTCTGGAAGAACTATCTAGTTTGTGTACCACTGCCGGGGCAGAAGTGGTAGATTGTTATATACAAAAAAGGAGGGAAATTAATTCTGCGTATTTTATTGGCAGGGGAAAAATACTTCAGATACAAAAAGAAAACATAATTAACGGAAAAATAAATACTATTGTTTTCGATGATGAGCTTTCTCCTGCACAACAAAGAAATCTGGAAGAAATTACCGGTGTAAAAGTTATAGACCGTACCCGGTTAATTTTAGATATTTTTGCGAAAAGGGCACATAGTAAAGAAGGCAAATTACAGGTAGAGTTAGCTCAATTGACTTATTTGCTTCCCCGATTGGCCGGGAAAGGCACTTCTTTATCTCAACAGGCGGGAGGAATTGGAACAAAAGGCCCGGGGGAAAAAAAATTAGAAATAGATAGAAGACGGATAAAAACCCGTCTCTTTATTTTAAAAAAAGAAATAAAAAAAATAAAAAATCATCGAACAATTCAAAGGGAAAGAAGAAAACAAATCCCATTACCGATGGTTACTTTAATCGGTTATACCAATACCGGCAAATCTACATTGTTTAATAATTTAACTAATGCATCAAATTTTGTTGAAAACAAACTGTTTGCTACTTTGGATCCGACTATTCGGCAAATAACTTTACCGAACGGACAAAAAGCTCTTTTATCTGATACGGTGGGGTTTATCCGTAAACTTCCGCATCAATTAATAACTGCTTTTAGGGCTACTCTGGAAGAAGTATCTCAAGCAGATATTCTTTTACACGTTATAGATTCGAGCCATAAAGATAGGGAAGAACAAATTCGGGCCACCTATCAAGTATTAAGCGAATTAGGGGTAAAAAACAAAGAAATAATAAAAGTATATAATAAAATAGACCTTCTTTCTACAACAGAAAAACAAAGAGAGTCAAATAGAGAAAAGGGGGTTTTTATCTCTGCTTTAAAAAATGAAGGGATTACGTTTCTTTTAAATGCAATATCAAATTTGCTGGAAAAAGAATTGGTAAAAGTAACAATGGTTGTTCCTTCTTATGAAAACAGTATTATTTCGAAAATTTTTGAAAAAGGTATAGTGTTAAGAAAAGAATATAACGAAGATAAACTTGCTTTAGAAATAAAACTACCTAAAAAATATGCTGAAAAGTTTAAAGACTATATAATAAACAGTTAGTTGGTTGAATTGGTTTTATTAGTTAGATTGGTTAAAGGATAAAAGATAAAGGCACAAAGTAAAAGACAACATACAGTCCATAGTCCATCCGCCTTACTGACTGGCGAGACCCGCCTTAAAAATTGGCGGACAGGCTGTCGCTCTGATCTTGCAGTCGATAATCCATAGACAACGGAATAAAGACAACAAACTTATGAGTTAAAAGATTTGGGAGTCAGAACGAGGAAAATGAAGGCAAAAAATGTTTCTCACTAGACGCATAATTTTACCCTATG
>JAGLYT010000216.1 GCA_023132075.1 bacterium | reverse complement strand
ATATCTTTGGTTTCTCTTGCGAAGGGTATAAAGGGGTGAGTCAGTCAGCCGGTCACCATATTGCCAATAATCAGATTTTCAAACATGTCGTCGGCCTTGATGATACGGAAAGAGAAGGCAAGTTTAAAATTAATTTACTGGGAGAATATAATATTGGCGGTGATGCTTTTTTAATTGAGGATTTATTTAAACGATGCGGCCTTACCTTGATTTCGACTTATAGCGGAAATTCAAGTGTTGATCACTTTGCCAACTCGCACACTGCAGATCTTAATCTTATTATGTGTCACCGGTCAATTAATTATGTGGCGAAGATGATGGAAAAGAAATTCGGAATACCATGGCTAAAAATAAATTTTATCGGAGCAGATGCTACCGCAAAATCGTTGAGAACGATTGCCCAATATTTTGGGGATAAAGAGCTTATTAAACAGGTGGAAAAAGTAATCGGGGAGGAAATGCCTGCTGTTTTAGAAGCCCGGAAAGAAATAGAGCCGCGAACCAGGGGAAAACTGGCTATGATTTTTGTGGGGGGCTCTCGTGCTCATCATTATCAGTATCTTTTTAGCGAAATTGGGATGAAGACAGTTGCTGCCGGATATGAATTTGCCCACAGGGATGATTACGAAGGGAGGAAAGTTTTACCTCAGATTAAGGTTGATGCCGACAGTAGAAATATTGAAGAGGTTGAAGTAGTAAAGGATCCGAAGAGATATCGTCTAAGGAAAAGTTCCCAGGAACTGGAGGTGCTTAAGAAAAAAGGCATGAAAATAAGTAAATACGAAGGGATGATGTCTGAAATGGAGCCGAATTCGGTTGTTATCGACGATATCAGTCAATATGAAACGGAAAAATTGATTGAAAAATACAAACCGGCAGTATTTTGTGCAGGTATTAAAGAAAAATATACTGTACAGAAAAGAGGGGTTCCTATGAAGCAATTGCATAGTTACGATTATGGCGGGCCATTTGCAGCTTTTAAAGGGGCGATTAATTTCTATAGGGAAATGGATCGGACAGTAAATACAAAAGTATGGCGGATGATTAAGGCCCCGTGGGAAAACGAACCGGAAATCACGGCTACATTTGTTGTTGAATAAGATTAAAAGGAGGAATCAATATGCTTTTAAGACATACACCAGTTGAAATTAAAGAAAGAAAATCTCTTACCGTAAATCCGGCAAAAACATGCCAGCCTATCGGAGCAATGTATGCGGCGTTGGGTATACACGGCTGTCTGCCGCATAGCCATGGGTCTCAGGGATGCTGTGCTTATCATCGCAGTACACTTACCCGGCATTATAAAGAGCCGATAATGGCGGCAACCAGTTCTTTTACCGAAGGGTCTTCGGTCTTTGGAGGTCAGTCTAATCTCCTTCAGGCGATCAATAATATTTTTACTATTTATAATCCGGATATAATTGCAGTGCATACTACCTGTCTTTCTGAAACGATAGGTGATGATGTGAATCAAATTTGCCGGAAAGCAAAAGATGACGGGAAAGTTCCTGAGGGAAAGTATGTGATACATACAAATACCCCTGGCTATGTTGGTTCTCATATTACCGGTTTTTCTAATATGGTAAAAAGTATGGTTAAACATTTTTCGGAATCAACAGGAGAGAAGAAAAATCAGATTAATGTTATTTCCGGGTGGACTGAACCTTCGGATATGCGGGAGATAAAAAAACTGGCGAAAAATATAGGGGTAAACATTGTGCTCTTTCCTGACACATCTGACGTTCTTGATGCTCCGCAGAGAGGAAAGCATAGTTTTTATCCTCGGGGTGGTGTTACTATTCCTCAATTAAAAAGTACGGGTGACAGCAAATTTACCCTGGCTTTAGGTGGTGTTGCCTCGGAAGCTCCGGCAAAGGAACTGGAAAAAAAATGTAAGGTAAGATATAAAGTCGTGGATATGCCCTTAGGTCTTTCAGCGACAGATAGATTTGTCACTGCCTGTAGTAGAGCTGCGGGTGTTAATGTGCCGGATTCAATTACTGAGGAAAGAGGAAGATTGGTTGATATTATTACTGATATGCAGCAGTATTTTTACAACAAAAAAGTTGCCTTATTCGGCGATCCGGATCATTTGATTGCACTCACGGAATTTCTTGTGGACCTTGATATGAAACCTGTACATATCGTTAGCGGCACATCCGGAAAGGCATTTGAAAAAAGAATAAGAAAAATACTTGAAAATAAGGTGCCGGAAGCCAATGTCAAAAATGGTGCTAGTGCCGATATGTTTCTATTGCACCAGTGGATAAAAAACGAGCCGGTTGATTTACTTATTGGAAATACATACGGGAAGTATATTGCCAGAGATGAAGACATACCGTTTATAAGAATGGGATTTCCGATATTGGATAGAATTGGCCATAGCTATTTTCCAACCGTGGGGTATGCCGGGGCAATGAGAATTCTGGAGAAGATTCTGCAAGCACTTATGGATAGACAGGATAGAGATTCACTTGAAGAGAGCTTTGAGCTGGTAATGTAAAAGGTGTTGTGGAGATAAAATGAAGAATATACAGATACTGGAAGAGAGAAAAGAACAAATATATCTCAAAGGCGAGCAGCCTTTTAATATGAAGTGTGAGAAACATAGTGTTGCCGGTTCCGTTAGTCAGCGGGCGTGTGTTTTTTGTGGGTCGCGAGTAGTATTATACCCCATAGTTGATGCGTTGCATCTGGTGCACGGACCTATTGGTTGTGCTGCTTATACCTGGGATATCAGGGGGGCATTATCATCAGGGCCCGAACTGCATCGTTTGAGTTTTTCTACAGATCTTCAGGAGAAAAATGTTATTTTTGGCGGGGAGAAAAAGCTTTATAAGGCATTAGGTGAGCTTATAGATAGATATAAACCTAAGGCAGCATTTGTATATGCAACCTGTATTATCGGAATTATCGGAGACGATATAGATGAGGTTTGCAGAAAAGTGAGTAAGGAAAAGAATATTCCGGTTCTTTCCGTTCATTCTGAGGGATTTAAGGGAACAAAAAAAGATGGGTATCGTGCTGCATGTACTGCCTTAGACTCTCTGGTCGGAACAGGAACGGTAGATAATATTGGCAATTATAGTATCAATATACTGGGTGATTTCAATATTGCGGGAGAAACATGGGTCATAAAAGACTATTATCGCCGTATGGGGGTTGAGGTGGTTGCTACAATAACCGGTGACGG
>JAGLYT010000215.1 GCA_023132075.1 bacterium | reverse complement strand
GTTTAATCAACGAAATAGTGGAATAAAAGAATCTATTGCTGATTATTTGACTAAACAAAATAAAACATTTCGTTCTTCCGTTGACCGAAAAAACTTTTTTACGCAAATTAATAAACAAAATTTATCAAAACAGGATTTATCCCAGCCTAAAAAATTTATTTATTCGAATTTAAAAGAAGAAAAAGAAGAATTACTGGTCGATATTCAAATACAACCTTTAGCCCAGATGAGTAATAAATATATTCTGGCGCAAAAAGGAAAAAATTTGCTGGTAATTGATCAACATGCTGCCTCCGAACGCATAGTTTATGAACAATTTAAGGAAGAAATTACAAAGGAAACCGTTTCTATTCAGGGATTACTAATTCCTTTTACTATTGAGCTTTCTTCCGGCCAGAGTCTAGTAGTAAAAGAGAATATTGTTTATCTTAATAAAATAGGGTTTCAAATCGAAGAATTCGGAGCTAATGATTTTAAAGTAAAAGGGATACCGGCTGTTTTGGGAGACAAAAATAATAAACAGATTATTCAGGATGTTTTAGATCGCTTATTAGAATTGGGCAGTACTAAAAAAGAAATAGAAATTACCGATGAAATAACCGGCCGGATCATAAGAACTGCCTGCCACACGGCAATAAGAGCAAAAGATCCATTAGGAAATAGGGAAATGGTAAAATTAGTGGAAGATTTAAAAAGAACTAAAAATCCGTTTACCTGTCCGCATGGCCGGCCAACGATAATAGAAATAACAGAGGAAGAATTAGATAGGAAGTTTAAAAGAATATAAACAACAGGCAGTCCATAGACAATACATAAAGACTGCAAATAGCAAAAGAGAAAAGATTTACCTAACAACCGGTGGTGACAAATAAAGGAGAAAAAAATGAAAGAGGTTATTGACAAAATACTGGAAGTAGAGAATAATGCCGGAAAAAGCATTGAAGATGCCCGTGAACAAGCAGAAAGGCTGGTATCTGAAGCAAAAATACAGAATGAGGCTTTATTAAAGGAAACAAAAGAAAAAGCTGTCCTAAAGGGTAAGGAAATGATTAAAGATACACAGGAACAGGCAAGGACAAAAAAAGATAAAGAAATTAAAGAGGCTCTAGCTTCTTTTGTTAAATTCAAAGCGGAAAAGATGAAGAAAATAGAAGAAATAGCCGGTGACGTTTTTGAAAAAATAGTTAAAGTATAATCTTAAGAAAACGCAGATGTTTTTTTCTGTGTATTCTGCGAAGATTCTGTTAATTTGCGGGAAGGTAGTACTAAACAATGAACTCAATAGGAAAATATGCTTTTATTAACGCTAAGGTACGGGCAATGTTAGGTTCTATGCTTTCGGCTGAAACCATAGATGCTCTTATCCATAGCAAAGATATAGATGAGTTTTGTGATATTTTGAAAGGAAGTAATTATCATCATATTTTTTCCGTGTATGGTTCCACTTCTGATTTGGGAATGATTGAATTTGAATTATTTAAAAATCACATACAAGTCTATTTTAAAATACTCAGAAATTTACAGGGAGCATCTCATCAATTAGTCTTTTTAATGCTCAATAAACTGGAAATTGAAAATCTTAAAAATATTATCCGGTGCTGGTATCGAAAAGCAGTTGATGAGAAAAAGTACATTTTTGAAGAAAAGATTTGTTATCCTATTCCGGTAACAAAAATTCTTGAAGCGAAAAGCATAGAAGAGTTAATTTTACTATTGAATAAAACTCCATACCAGGATGCTTTATTAAAAGCACGGGAGCAATTTAAAGAGAAAAATAGTCTTTTTTATCTGGAAACAGCTCTGGATATTGATTATTACCGGCGTTTATATGAAAATATCAATCTACTTACTTCTTCGGACCGCCGTATAGCTTTAAAATTAATGGGAATAGAAATAGATATAGAGAATATTCTTGCAATTGTTCGTTTTAAACAGTATTATTCTTCTGTTTCTTCTTCAGAAAAAGAATTAACTGATTATATTATTCCTCACGGATACAAAACAGGTCAATTAAAATTTATAAAACCTTTTACTGCCGATATAAAAAGTATGTTGCAATCTCTTGCTGTAAAACCGTACGATAAATTAAGTGTACTTACAAAAGAGACGAAAGACAAATCATCTGTATTTTTGATGGAAAAAATTTTATGGGAAGCACTAATAAACGAAGCAAAACATTCTTTGGGGAAATATCCTTTTAGCATAGGAACTATTATTGCTTATTTGATTTTAAAACAAGCGGAATTGAAAAACATAGTTTCTTTGCTTTATAGTAAAGTATACAAAATAACACCAACTGAAATTAAGGGGAAACTTAAATGCTGAAATCAGCCAAAATGGAACAAATAAATATTATTGTCCTGAATAAGGATATAGATATAATTACTAAAGAAATTGTTAATTTAAAGCTATTACACTTAGTGGAAATCAATTCTTTGCAGGATTGGGCCAAGAATTTAAATATGGTAAATACAGACGTGAGTAATGAACGGTATAATCCTTTGGCTAAAAGAATAAAAGAAATTATAAAAAAATTGGGGGTAGACGAAAATAAAACAAAAAGTCATGAAGAAAAAATAAAATCATTTGACGATATGGAAGCACAAAGAGTTATTGAAGAAATAGAACTAAAACTAAATCCTTTATTTGTGAAACAGGAAGATGAAAAAGTAAAAATAATGAAACATCGGGAGATTTATAAACAGTTGACACTGCTGCCTCCTGATTTGTTCGAAATTTCTGTGCCGGAGAAATATTCTTTTTTAGCCAGTCTTAGCGGATGGATAGAAAACAAAGATTTACCCAAAATAAAAAATGAGCTGGAATCGATACCTAATTTAATTGTTCCTTTCCGTAGTGAGGAAAATAAAATTTTACTTTTTATTGCGGTTCTTAAAAAAAACAAAGCGATTCTGGAGGAAATCATTCAAATTACTTCTTTTGAAAAAGTGGAAAAACCTGAGGAAATATCTGGGATTTCCGGGGATATTCAAAAAAAAATAAAAAGTGATTTAGAACAAAAAAAAATAGTACTGGAAAAAACAGAAGAAAAAATTAACGCTTTAAAAGAAAAATACTCTTTTCCGTTGATAAATTTATCAAAAAGTATAGCAATGAATCAATTAACGGTTAAAGCTAAAAATTATTTCAAGAAAACTCAGCATACTTATTTGATTTCCGGGTGGATACCTTATGATGAAAAGGATAAATTGATAA
>JAGLYT010000214.1 GCA_023132075.1 bacterium | reverse complement strand
TTTATCTCCATATAAAATTGCTTCTACCATTTTCACTGCCCGTACGGTTGACAAAACATCATGTACCCGTAAAATATTTATCCCTTTAAAAACACTCCAAAAACATGCAGCCAACGACCCTTCTAATCTTTGCCCAACAGGCAATCCTAACGTGTCACCAATAAATCGTTTGCGAGAGGTTCCTATTAAAAGAGGACAACCCAGTACTTTAAATTCTTCCAATCCCCTTAAAATCTCTAAATTATGCTCTGTTGTTTTTCCAAAACCGATACCCGGATCCAAAATCAATTTTTCTTTGCTTATTCCATTGCTTTCCGCCCAATAAATACGCTCCCGGAAAAAAGAAATTATATCATTTACTACTTCTTCATATTGAGGATTTTCCTGCATACATTGCGGATTACCCTGCATATGCATAATTATTACCGGAACATTAAACTCTTTTATTATTTTTACCATTTCCTTATTTCGTAAACCGGAAATATCATTAACTAAACTTGCCCCCGCCATAATTGCTTCCCTGGCAACACCAGGTTTACAGGTATCAATAGAAAGAGGAATGTTTATCTTTTTGGATAATATCTTTATCACCGGAAGCACTCTTTTTTTTTCTTCTTCCTCTGAAACAGGCCTGGCACCGGGACGGGAAGATTCCCCCCCTATGTCAATTATATCTGCCCCTTCTTTTACCATTTGTTCTGCACAAAATATTGCTTTATCACAATCATTGTAACACTTCCCCCCGTCAGAAAAAGAATCAGGAGTGAGATTTAATATACCCATAATACAGGTCTTTTTGTTAAAATCCAACAAATATTTACCACACTTTACTTTGAAATCCCTCTTAGATGAATTAGTTAAAACAGTTTCCATTTGTTTTGCTATTTCCTTCAAACCAAAAGGCTGCTGCTTTAAATGATTAACCAATCGAGCATATTGTTCTAATGTTCCCATTAAAAGAACGTCTGTATACCCATCCTTAAAATCAGCTACTCTACAATTTATCGCCGCTTCCCCACCTTTTACCAGCATCCCCTGTTTTAACAAATTAGCTGCTTTATTAATTATTTTATCTATTTTTATTAATTTAAAAACACCTTTTTTAACCATTAATTCCATACCCTTAGCATCAACCCCTATCTTTTCCATTTCCGTCCTAATACCTTTCAAACTATTTTTTTCAACTACTCTCATTCCCATCCTCTTATACCTTCATCCTTTAGAAAAAATTACCAGAAAAATAATATTACTAAATTTATTTTAAAGATTACTTCCCCTATCTTTAATCAAAGCAATTGCCTCTGCTCTGGTACGGGCATCTTTTAAGAAAACACCTCTCATTGCAGAAGTAACCGTCTGAGTGCCACTTTTTTTTATTCCACGCATAGTTATACAAAAATGCTCCGCTTCAATAACAACCAACACTCCCTGTGGTTTTACCGCCTGCATTATACAATCAGCTATTTGTTTAGTTAATCTTTCCTGTAATTGTGGACGACGGGCAATCACATCCACTGCCCGAACAATTTTAGAAAGCCCGGTAAGTCTTCCTTTCACCGGCAAATAAGCAACATGGGCTTTACCAAAAAACGGAATAAGATGATGCTCACAAATAGAATATAAAGGAATATTTTTAACCAGAACAATTTCGTTATATTCTTCTTTTTCATAATAAAGCTGTAATTCTTCCAAAGGATTTTTTTTAATCCCGGCAAAAATTTCTTCATACATTGCCGCTACTCTGGCAGGAGTTTTTTTTAAACCTTCCCGGGTAACATCTTCACCAATAGCTTCCAGGATCATTTTTACAGCTTTTTTAATTTTTTCCTTATCCATAATAAAAAAACCTCTGGTCCATTAAATTATAAAAGGTTATTTTCCAAATCGTTGTTTTCCTCTTTTACTTTATTGGTGTCTTTTGTTTTTTTGTTGGTTTTTACTGCTTTTATCTTTTTTTCTTTTTTCAATTCACCAGGCTTTTTTTCTCCTTTTATTATTCTCTTTATTTCTTCCCCTTCCAAAACCTCTTTTTCTACCAATACCCGTGCTAACTCTTCTAACCTGTCTTTGTTTTCCTGCAACAATTTTTTTGCCCGTTGAAAACATTCCATTATTATTTCTTTCGCTTCTTCATCTATAATTTGAGCTGTTCTTTCACTATATCCTTTTTGTTGTCCTATATCCCTGCCCAAGAAAATTTCTTCATCTTTTTTCTTAAAACTTAAAGGCCCTAATTTATCGCTCATTCCAAATTCCCGAATCATTTTATTAATTATTTCCGTCGCCCTTAACAAATCATTTTGCGCTCCGGTAGTTACTTCCTTAAAAACTTCCTTTTCCGCAGCATGACCACCTAAAAGAACAGTTACTTTGTTTAAAAGGTCTGTTTTACTGAGATAATTCTTATCTTCTACGGGTAATTGCAAGGTATATCCGCCCGCCGGCCCTCTGGGAATAATAGAAACTTTATGTACAGGATCTTCTCCCGGAATCAGGTTAGCAATTAAAGTATGTCCTGCTTCATGAATAGCAGTGATTTTCTTTTCTTTTTCAGATATTACTCTACTCTTTCTTTCAGGACCGGCAATAACCCGGTCTATAGCCTCTTCTATATCACTCATTTCCACTGACTTTTTGTTTTCTCTGGCTGCAAGTAATGCAGCTTCGTTAATTACATTAGCTAAATCACAACCGACAAAACCCACAGTTCTCTGGGCTACCACCTTCATATTCACAGCCGAGGACATTTTTACATTACGGGCATGTACTTTCAAAATATCTTCCCGCCCTCTTAAATCAGGATTAGGGACTATAATCTGCCGGTCAAATCGTCCGGGCCTTAAAAGAGCAGGATCCAATACATCGGGACGATTAGTTGCCGCAATAAGAATAACTCCTTCCTTAGTGTCAAATCCATCCATTTCCACCAATAACTGATTCAGTGTTTGTTCCCTTTCATCATGCCCACCTCCGATACCGGAAAAACGATGCCTTCCTACTGCATCAATCTCATCTACAAAAAGAAGACACGGTGCATGTTTTCTGCCTCGTTCAAAAAGGTCCCTTACTCTGGAAGCACCTACCCCTACGAACATTTCTACAAATTCAGAACCACTACAAGAAAAAAAGGGAACATTTGCTTCCCCTGCTACTGCTTTAGCTAATAAAGTTTTACCGGTTCCCGGGGCACCAAACAAAAGAACTCCTTTAGGAATTTTACCAC
>JAGLYT010000213.1 GCA_023132075.1 bacterium | reverse complement strand
ACTACCGACATTAAAGATGGAGTAACAAATTCAGAGATTATTTTTATTGCTGTAAATACTCCTCCCAGAAAAAATGGCGAAGCAGATTTGTGTTATGTAGAGGCGGTTTCCCGGGAAGTAGCCCAGCAAATGAAAAGTTACAAAGTTATTGTAAGCAAAAGCACTGTTCCAGTGGAAACAGGAAAAAAAATTGCCCAGACGGTAAAAATATATAACAAGCGAAAGGTATCTTTTGATATAGCTTCTAATCCTGAGTTTTTACGGGAGGGTTCAGCCATTGGGGATTTTATGCATCCGGATAGGATAGTAATTGGGGTAAACAGTAAAAAGGCAGAAACGATAATGAAAAAGTTATATAAACCCTTAGGTGCTCCGATAATTGTTACGGATATTGAGAGTGCGGAGATAATAAAACATGCGGCAAATTCTTTTTTGGCGATGAAGATATCTTATATTAATGCAGTGGCTAATATTTGTGAGCGGGTAGGGGCTGATGTTACTCAGGTAGCCAGAGGAATGGGTCTTGACCGGAGAATCGGAGCTGAATTTCTTTCTGCCGGAGTGGGTTTCGGCGGAAGTTGTTTTCCTAAAGATCTTTCTGCTTTTATTCGAATTGCAGAGAAAAACGGTTATAATTTCGAATTATTAAAGGTAGTAAAAAAAATCAACCAGGAACAAAAAAATCTTCTGCTCAAAAAATTAACTAAGTCTATATGGAATTTAAAAGATAAGACTATAGGTGTTCTAGGATTAGCTTTTAAATCCAATACGGATGATTTGCGTAATGCCCCGGCCATTTCTATAATTGAAATGTTACAAAAAGAAGGGGCAAAAATAAAGGTTTATGATCCTCAGGCAATGGAAAAAGCAAAAAAAATATTAAAAAATGTTATCTTTTGTAAAGATTCGTATTTGACGGCACAGGATAGTGATGCATTAGTTATTTTAACGGAATGGAACGAGTTTAAGAAGTTGGATTTTAAAAAAATTAAGAAAAAATTAAAAACACCTGTAATAATAGACGGAAGGAACATTTATAATCCCGCCTTGATGCATAAGCAAGGATTTACCTATGAAGGAATAGGAACAAAATAAAGCAAAAAGATTTATAGAGAAAGGATAAATTATGCGAATATTAGTGACGGGAGGAGCCGGATTTTTAGGTTCTCATTTGTGTGACCGCCTTCTGAAAGATGACCACAAGGTCATTTGTCTGGATAATCTAATTACCGGTAGTACGGATAATATTGCTCATTTATCAGAAAATGAAAATTTTAAATTTGTAAAATATGATGTAACTAATTATATCTATGTAGAGGGAAAAATAGATGCGGTACTTCATTTTGCTTCCCCTGCCAGTCCCATTGATTATTTACAGATTCCTATTCAGACCTTAAAAGTAGGTTCTTTAGGAACGCATAAAGCTTTAGGTTTAGCTAAAGAGAAAAAGGCTATTTTTTTGCTGGCTTCAACTTCTGAAGTTTATGGTGACCCTTTAATTCATCCTCAGCCGGAAACCTATTGGGGAAATGTAAATCCAATAGGAGTGAGGGGTTGTTATGATGAAGCCAAGAGATTTGCCGAAGCAATGACTATGGCTTATCACCGCTACCACCAGGTAGAGATAAGAATTATCCGTATTTTTAATACCTTTGGTGAAAGGATGCGCAAAGATGATGGAAGAGCAATTCCCGCTTTTATTACACAGGCGTTGAGAAATAAACCGGTAACTGTTTTTGGTGATGGTAAACAAACAAGAAGTTTTTGTTATGTTTCAGATTTAATAGAAGGAATCTATAAATTATTAAATTCCAAAACAAATGAACCGGTAAATATTGGTAATCCGAACGAGATGTCGCTTAATGAAATGGCTGAGAGAATAATAGATTTAACCGGAAGTAAAAGTAAAATTAAATATTTACCTTTGCCTGCGGATGATCCTAAAGTTCGCCAGCCGGATATAAATAAAGCAAAAGAATTATTGAATTGGGCGCCTCAGGTAAATATAGAGGAAGGATTAAAGAAAACGATTGAATGGTTCCAAAAAAAGTGAAAGAGGAGAAAGAATGAATTTATTTGTTACCGGTGCAGCAGGTTTTATCGGTTCCAAGATTGCTGAACTGCTTTTAAAAAGAGGGGATAATGTAATTGCCGTAGATAATTTAAATGATGCTTATGATGTGCGGCTTAAAGAATGGCGGCTAAGCCAATTAAGGCAGTTTGAAAATTTTTCTTTTTACAATAAGGATATTGTTAATCGTTCTTCCATGGAATCTTTATTCAAAGAGATTATGACTAAACATGGGCAGATTGAAGCAATAATTAATTTGGCAGCAAGGGCGGGAGTAAGAGTCAGTGTGGAAAATCCCTGGGTATATGTAGATACAAATGTGGTGGGGACGTTAAATCTTTTAGAGCTTTGTAGAAAACATAAAATAAAAAAATTCATTTTAGCTTCTACTTCCAGTCTGTATGGTAATAACACCCTTCCTTTCAGTGAAGATAAAAAAACAGATTTACCTCTTTCTCCTTACGCTGCATCTAAAAAAGGAGCGGAAGCATTATGTTATACCTACCATTATCTTTATGGAATAGATGTTTCTATTCCTCGTTTTTTTACGGTATATGGCCCGGCAGGAAGGCCTGATATGAGTATTTTTATTTTTGTTAAAAAAATTTATAATGGGGAGGAAATGCCTGTTTTCGGTGATGGAAAGCAAAGCAGGGATTTCACTTATGTTGATGATATAGCTAAGGGTGCGATTAAAATGTTAAAACCGGTAGGTTATCAAATTGTGAACTTGGGTAATAATCATCCGGTAGGGTTAGATTATGTGATTGGTCTTATCGAAGAAGCGTTAGGGAAAAAAGCTAAAATAAAATACTTACCCAGACATCCGGCTGATGTTACAGCCACCTGGGCAGAGATTAAAAAAGCGGGAGAACTCTTTGAGTGGAAACCGGAAATAAATATAGAAGAAGGAATTAAGCGGACAGTAGAATGGTTTAGAATAAACTGGCATTGGGTAAAAGATATAAAAGTTTAAGTGAACGAAGATGGCAAAAAAAGATAAAATATTTATAATTAAGATTAAAAAAGAAAATAGCTAAAAAATTAGAATATATTTTATTACTGTTGTAATATTTTGTTGGGTATATTGTAATGCTATTATAATATTTAAAACATATTCAATGCGGGTTTGGAAATATATTCCAAACCCGCATTGAATATGTTT
>JAGLYT010000212.1 GCA_023132075.1 bacterium | reverse complement strand
AAAAGTGAAATAGAAACTCTTATTGCCGTGGCTAATCAGTCGGCAATCGTTATTGAAAATGCCCAGTTGATGGTAAAAACGAAGATTATTCAGGAAGAAATGGAAACAAGAAAACTGGTGGAAAAAGCAAAAGGAATTTTGATGAAGAAGAACGATTTAAGTGAAGAGGAATCTTTTCGGCGTTTACAAAGAAAAAGTATGGATAATCGAAAATCAATGAAAGAAATTGCCGAAGCAATTATTATTTCTCACCAAATTTTATAATCTAAAATATAAGCCTGTTTCCGAACAGTCATTCCTATTTTTCTTTCATTCTGCGTGCTTGTCCACCGTACTAATTGTCATAAATAGTCATAAATCCCTGTCCTCCTTTTTCAAAAGGGGAAAATTTGTTCGCGTCATACATTGTTATAAACACAAACAAGCAAACTCCCAAATTCAAAACTTCAAAGTCCCAACTTTTTTTAAAACAAATTTAAACCAATAAAACCAATATAACCAATATAACCAATTAAACCGTCTTTAAATTGTCTTTTTCTTTTGTCCTTTGTTTTGAATTTTGAGTTTTGTATTTTGAATTTGTTTAGTATTTCGAATTTAGAATTTAGTATTTTTCTTTTGTCTGTTGTCTATGGACTATCGACTGCTGGAGCAGAGCGACAGCTTGTCCGCCAATCTTTAAGGCGGGTCCGCCAGTCAGTAAAGCGGATAGACTATTCTTTCAAACTCCCAAATTCAAACTTCCCACCTTACAGACTGGCGGACAGGCAAAATCCCAATTTTTTTAAACTATTTTTTTATCTTTAAACCAATCTAACAAATTTAAACAAATTCAACTGTCTTTTAACTGCCTTTGTGCCTTTTTCTTTTATCCTTTAACTAATAAAACCAATCTAAACCAATTCAACTGTCTTTTAACTGTCTTCTATCTGTTTCTCTTAAAGGCAAAATACAATATTTTTTGAATAAATTGCTGATAAGAAAGACCTGCTTTTCCCGCTGATAAAGCAAATTCATCATCAGGCGCAAGTGAAGGATTGGCATTTGCTTCCAGAATAAAGATTTCATTTTCCGGGGTCAGTTTTATATCAAATCTGGCATATCCCTGCAGCTGTAAAACCCGGTAAGCTTTTTTACAAATTTCCTCTATTTTTTCCAAAATACCCGAAGGAAGACGCCCGGTAAATTCATTTTTAATACCCCATTTTTTTCGATATTCTGTATCCCATTTTGCTTTATAAGTAGCTATTTTATGTTCATTATCATTCACTTGTGTAAATTTTATCTCACGCAAAGGAAAAACCATTAATTTTTTACTGCCTAAAATACTTACATACAATTCACGGCCCTCAATATATTCTTCGGCAATAGCATCCATTTTAAGTTGTTGGTGAGTAAAACAGACTCGTTCACAAAGTTCCTTTTCGTTTTCCACAAAAGACGCCTGAACAATGCCGGTAGAAGCCTCTTCTCTTAAGGGTTTAACTATAAGAGGAAATCGTAATTTTTTAGGCTGCCAGATGCGTTTTCCTCTCTGAAACACATAAAAACGGGGAACTTTAATCCGGTGAAAGGTTAGTATTTTTTTACTAATTGCTTTGTTGTTACATAACATCATTCCTACCGGGCCTGAACCGGTATAGGGAATTTGTAACATTTCCAAAATAGAAGGAACATTTTTGTCAAAACGGGCTTTACCCAAAAAAACCTCGGCCAGATTAAAAACAACATCCGGCTTATGCTCTTTAATTTCTTCGATAATTAAATTCACATCATCATAAATTCCTAACATCCTTACTTCGTAGTTTAATTTTTTTAGAGTATTAATAACTTCTGCCTCCGTTTCCCATCCTTCCGTTTTTAATGTTTCCTTGAAATTCTGGTCCGGGGGCGGAGAACCGGCACTATCAAATAAAACTAAAATTTTTATTTTTTTCCTCATCGTCCTTTTTTAAAACCTCCGGTATAAAGATAATTCATTATTAATGTCGTTATATAAGCCGTTACTTTAGAAACTGTGTTACATTCATTATTCCCGGTATATAAATTTAATTCATTACAACGTTTAATTAAATCTTTTATAATACGATTAATTATATATTTTTTTTCTCCGGTCCACATAGAAACATTATCTAGAACTTGTTTTTGCTGGTGTTCTAAAAATGATGATGCTTTTGAAGTTGATGGAGAAAACTCAGCAGAAAAAAATATTTCTGTAAGATTGGAATCATGAAAATCCGGATATTCTTCTTCGTAAAGTTTCCTTTTTCGTCGATAATAAGTTTTTAATCTTAATCTCAACCGGGAAGCCTGCCATAATTTTTTACCTGTTTTTATCAAGGGCTGCTTATTGCTGATTTCTTTCATCAACCGGTCAACATATTCCAGTTTTTCCAGGGCTTTCCATCCGCGATATTCTTCTCTCCATTTACTTTTAGGAGTCAGCCATACGGCAAAGGTTTCAGCAAAATCCTCATCAGGGTGATATTGAGCATACCAGTCTTCTAAATGCCGCACATAACTTTTGCTATAAGGCCGAAAACGGTATTTTTCCGGATAGTCTTTAGAAAACAAACCAAATAATTCTTTCCAGCGTTTTCTTCGGTATAAACGATAAGCATAATTGATAGTATGTCCTGCTTCGTGCCTTAAAAAGCACATACAGGAAGCCCTTGTTTCTCCTTCTACATCCAGCATCATTTTATGTTCTACTTTTTTAAGACGGGAATGGGCCAAATAGAAAGGAATTCCAATTACCGGCTCCAGGTCAGGACAAAGCCATTCATCTGCTAAATAACAAACAGGATAAAAAACAATATTTTTTTGGGTAAGTTCCTGATAGAGTTGTTGTACATAAATTTCCAGCTCTGTTCCCTTAATAGTTAAATGTAACTCACAAAGTCGAAAATTTAATAATTCTTCATCCTGCAGATTTTCCCAGTTTTTAATGTTTTTATCATTCATTTTCTTCGCTTTAATCTCTCTTTGGATTTAATTCTCCGCATCTTGCTGTGTCATTCCCGCAAACAAACTGTGTCGTAATCAATGTAGTTGCCCAATTTACTTATCTATCGTTAATTTGGATGATTGGGCTAACGAATCCCTTTCCCGACGGGCGTCATACATTCGACAGGCTCAGTACAAGTTCATGTCGCCACTACAATTGCTTTGAAAATCATAGTTGTGACATGGTCTGAAAAGCGAAAATCTATAGGAATAGACTCCTGCTTTCGCAGG
>JAGLYT010000211.1 GCA_023132075.1 bacterium | reverse complement strand
CGTTAAAAAAATGGAACTGTCTGAGCAGAGCGAGTTTTCCATTTTTAGTTTGTTTTTGCGTGCCCGTAGGGCAAAATTATGCGTAAGCGAGAGAAACATATTTTGGCTTTATTAAACAAGCATATTTCAGTTTTATTCGCCTCAGGCGGAGCGGATAGGCAAGTAAATTCAAAATCTAAAATTCTAAATTAAAAACAAGATAAAGACAGGCACAGAGTTAAAAGAAAAAAAACTAAAAAATATAAGGAGGAAAAAATGAAGTGTTTTTTACGGGAAATGGCAGTAATTGTTTTGTTTTTAACTTTATCGCAGGGTAGTTGGGCGCAGGAAGAAAAAGGGGCAGGTGAATATAATTCTGACGATGTTGTTCTGAGTGCAACTAAAACAAATGTTGTCAAATACGAAATAGGAACCTGGGTGACAGTAATTACCGAAAAAGAGATTATCGAAAAAGGTAAAGGAACGGTATTGGAATTATTAAGGGATGTGCCGGGATTGAATATTTTACAGTGTTCCGGGTTTGGAGGAACGGCTTCCATTTATTTGAGGGGTTCAAAGCCGGGTTATACCCTGGTAATGATTGACGGGGTAGAAGTGAATGATCCTATGGGTACAGACAGGTCTTTTGATCTTGGGTGTTTGACTACAGACAATATTGAACGGATTGAAGTTATCCGGGGACCGCAAAGCACTCTCTATGGTTCAGATGCTATAGGAGGAATAGTTAATATTATTACTAAAAAAGGCAGGGGAAAAGCAAAGATGGAAGTTTCAGGTTCAGTAGGGACCGATGATACTTTTAGCGAGTCTGTGGGGGTGAGAGGAGGAACGGAAAAAGTGAATTATTCTCTCTCTTTCTCTCGGCTGGATTCTGCGGGTATTTCTAAAGCAGACAGGGTAGCCGGTGAAACTTTAGATTTAGAAAAAGATGGTTTTGAAAATACTACTGTTTCCTCGCGTTTAGGATTTAATTTAGCAGGTAAAAGTGAGTTGGATTTAAGGTTGCGTTATACAGATGCTAAAATTGATGTTGATGACGGCGGCTATGATGATGATCCTAATCATACATCTGACCGGAAAGTTTTAACTTCTAAGTTAGGGTTTAAGCAATTACTTTCTTCCCGATGGGATCATAAATTATCGCTCTCTTTTCTAAATATGGAAAGAAATTATCGCGATAAGGAAGATATGATAGACACAACGGATGATTTAACCAGCTGGTATAAAGGGGAAAATAAAAAAATTGAATGGCAGAATAATTTTTTATTAAGCAAAATAAATACACTAACTGCCGGTTTTGAGAGGGAAGAAGAAAAGGGTTCTTCTTTTTACCGTTCCGGAAGTTATATTAGTGATTTTAATGAAAGAAGCATAAATAATACTGCTTATTATTTACAAAATCAGCTTAGATTACGGAATAAATTATTTACTATCCTGGGTTTAAGAGCAGATGAGCATGAACTTTTCGGAACCCAGTTAAATTATAAAATTTCCTGTGTTTATTTTATTCCTCAGGTTAATACCCGGCTCAAAGGAAATTGGGGCACAGGTTTTAAAGCCCCTTCTCTTTTTCAACTCTATTCAGATTATGGAAACACGGAATTAAAACCGGATGAAAGCAGGGGGTATGACTTAGGTGTGGAACAGGGGTTGTTGGAAGAAAAAGTTTCTTTAGGAATGACCTATTTTCACAATGACTTTGAAAATATGATTGATTGGGATAATTTTACCAGTAAATACAAAAATATTGGGAATGCATGGACGGAAGGTTTAGAAGTAGAGATGGGGATTAAACCTCTGGAGGTTTTAAAGGTAAAGCTTAATTATAGTTATACCCAGAGTGAGGATAAAGAAACAAAATTGGAATTGTTGAGACGCCCGATAAGTCAGAGCAATCTTAATGTTAATTGGAACTTTTTACAAAAAGGAAACGTTAATTTAAATGTGTCTTATACGGGTGAATATAAGGATAGGGATTTTGGTACCTGGGAGCGAATTACACTGGGAAATTATGCGGTGGTTAATCTTTTTAGTGCCTATGATTTAACTGAAAATCTTGAGGTTTTTGTGAAAATCAATAATCTTCTCGATAGAGATTATCAGGAAATTTTTGGATTTACTTCTCCCGGAACAGCTTTTTACGGAGGAATCAAAGCTGTTTTTTAAGCTTTAAAACCTTGACCCTTTCCCGTATTATTTGATATACTATTGCATGCTAAAAGTGGGGGGATAATGGAAAAGCAAGCCCGTTTTTTTAAAACTAAAGAAGGACTTATTTTTTTTATAGGCTGTATTTTATTGGTTGGAATAATTATCCTTTTTTCTTTTTTTCAACTAATTGGAATAAAATTACTGGAAAAGATTTTACCCATGATTGCCCTGGATCTTCTTGCAGGTAGAGGTGCAAGTATTTGTATGGGATTGGGTGCAGGAATGTCTCATACGCTGGTTGCGTTTATTTCCGTTATAATCAATACGATTTGGCTTTTTATCTTTTATCCTTTATTTGTCTATTATCACCATAAAGTAATAAAAATAAGAATCATTGGTAATTTTTTTAAATCTATAAGAAAAATGGCGGAGAGAAATCAGGCCAAAGTAGAAAAATATGGAATTTTAGGTTTGGGTATATTTGTCTGGGTTCCTTTTACTATGACCGGCTCTTTAGTAGGAGCAATAATAGGTTATCTTATTGGTATGCGTACCCGGGTAATATTAACGGTGGTATTTTTCTCAATGGTATTGAGCGCTTTTTCCTGGTCTTATGGATTTGATTATGTGTTTAAATTCGCAGCGAAGATGGGAGCAGTAGCACCGGGTGTGCTGGTTGTTATTATTATCGGAGCAATTTTGTTTTTTCGTTTGCGTAAAGGGCGAACAAAAAAAAGTAGGAGTACTAAGTCTGTTTCCTTAAAGAAGGGTAGGAAGAGATAGAAGACAGTTAAAAGACGGTTGAATTGGTTTAGATTAGTTTTATTGGTTAGAAAAGACAACAGAAAAAGACAGGAACAATGTCACAGAGTTAAAAGACGGTTGAATTGGTTTAAATTGGTTAAAAAAATAAAAAACAAAAGCTAAAAAACAAAGAATAAATTCGAAATTCAAGACAAAAGACAGTCCATAGTCCATTCGCCTTACTGACTGGCGAGACTTCCGTTCCAGCAGTTGATAGTCCATAGACAACAGACACAGAATAAATACTAAATTCTAATATCTAAATCCTAAACCCTCCTTACAGACT
>JAGLYT010000210.1 GCA_023132075.1 bacterium | reverse complement strand
TGCGTCTAGAGAGAAACATATTTTGCCTTCATTTTCCCAGTTCCCGCCTTACTGACTGGCGAGACTTTCGTTCCGCTTCAGCAAAACAATAACTACTGGATTCCTGTTTTTCATCCTCACCTTAATCCTTCCTCCTTACAGACCAGTGGATCCGAAGACTACCGTCAAGGGAGAGGAAAACAAAAGAAGAAGGTAGTACATGGAGAACAGAAAGTTTTGATTTAAGATTTTTGATTTGATTGTAGTTGTTTCCAGGAAAGATTTTCTTTCCACAAAAAGAAAAAACCGAGACACATTATTAATGAAAATTGTAAACTATGGATAACTACAGTATAAGGAATGGCCTGGCTTTTAGGTACGGATAATAGCTGTAAAGCGGTAATACTGAAATACTCATATACCCCGATAAAACCGGGGGAAGAAGGAATAATTAATCCTAAGCAAATTAATCCCATTATAAATATAGCTCCAAAAAAGGAAATAGGTAGATGAAAAGCACAGCCAATCAGGTAAAAAGTGGTTGCTTCAGCAAACCAAATCATAAAGGAAAAGAAACAAACCAAAAAGAGTTCTTTTTTGTGATGGAGTACTTTTAGACCGTGAACGAATGAACTGAGCAACGTGGTTATTTTTTCCTTGAAGGAAGGAGGCAAGAAGAAAATAATTTTCCGGAAAAATTTTATTGTAGGTTGTTCCCATCGTAATAAGCTATATAAAAAAGTAATCAATATAGAAAGGAAGGCGAAAAAAATAATGCCTGTTTTTTTAACCCAGGATGGAAAAGGAAAAAATAAAGAGATTACAGTCAAAAGAAATAGAATAGTTATTCCATCAAAAATCCTTTCTACGACCAGTGTGGCAAAAGAGGTGCTTTTGCTAACGTGTTCCTTTTTACCTATGAGATAGGCGCGAATAAATTCTCCCATACGCACAGGAAGAAGATTGTTAGCCATAAAACCAATAACTAAAGAAGAAAATAAGGAAGGAAAATGAGTTTTTTTTAAGGGAGAAAAAATATATTTCCAACGTATACTTCTCAGGACATAAACAAATAGATAACTAACGGCCGCCGGAAAAAGCCATAAAAAATCGGCTAAGATGAATGCTTGTTTTACTTCTTGAAAATTTATTTTTCGAAAAGTAAGATAAAGGAAAATTATACTAAAACCTATTCCCACCCAAAAACTCTTTTTCACTGTTGTTTTTTTTCTCCTGAAGTTTGATTTAAAGCAAGAATGACAGCACTTTTTTTCTTCTTATACTAAAATTAAATTTGTTTGTCAAGTGTGTCACACTCAACCGGGCACGAATTTTTCTTGACAAAAGCATGAAATATAAATATGATTACGAGAATGTAAGAGACATTGTAAATTAAATGATACAAGGAAGCTTAGAAAAATAATGGTAAAAAAAGGAGGAGGAGAGTATAAAAAAATAATATTTTTTTTAATATATATTGGGGTATTTTTTATAGGAAAAACAGAAGCAATATCTTTAGAGAAAACAATTAATATTTATGTTGTTAAGAGTTTGGATATTAAACCATATAATGATGCATTAAGGGGTTTTTTTCATGTGTTGGAAGAAAAGGGGTATATTGAAGGGGAGAATTTAGTTCTGGGTTATTATCTATTGAAGGGCAGGAAGGACATAAAAAATATTGTTAAGAATATTAAGCAGAAGAATCCAGATTTAATATTAACAGCAGGAACAGAAGCAACTAAAAAAATTTTAGAAGCGGAAATAAAGGACATTCCGGTAATATTTTTGATGGTGTTAGATCCAAAAGAAAATGGTTTTGTGGAAAGCAATCAACGTCCGGGAAAAAACTTCACCGGGACTACGATGAAAATTTCTGCTAAAATGCAGTTAAAAGCAATAAAATCAGTTATCCCCGAAATAAAAAAGGTTGGAGTAATTTATAATCCGGATGAAACAGGGAAATTGATTAAGGGGGCTGTTTCTTTTTCTAAAAAAAATAAAATAGAATTGAAAGCGGTAAATGTTTTTTCTCCAAAAGAGATTCCGGATGTTCTTAATGTTTTAATCAAGGAAATAGAGCTTTTATGGATAGTTCCGGATGAGATGGTAATTAGTGAACAGTCTTTGAGTTACATGTTAGAGGTTGCTCTTAAAAGCAAAGTTCCTGTTATGGGATATGCGGCTCATGTTGTACGAAAGGGAGCATTGTTGGCATTAAGTTGTGATTATGAAGATATTGGCTGTCAGGGAGGGGAATTATTCTGTAAGGTAATAAAAGGGGAAAAAACGAATAATTTAGCGGTTACTGTACCCAGAAAGGCTTTTTTATCAGTAAATCTCAGGGTTGCTAAACAAGTAGGAATAGAAATTCCTGCCCGGGTTTTAAAAGAAGCTTATAAGGTTTTTAATTAGAAGGTGGCATTAAAAGAGAAGTCTGAATTTATAGATTTAATATAAATTCGATATTTTATTTTAAAAGGAGGAGAAAGCATGAAGAAATTTTGTATCGTTTTAAAGTTGGTTTTTGGAGCAGTAGTCCTTGCTGTCAGTAGTAATTTAGCTTTTGCATCAGAGCTTATTTTATTTAGTGAGGAGGAAATGGTTGTTACTGCATCACGGTATGAGCAGAAAATAAGTGAAGCCCCTTCTGCTATTACTGTAATTACTGCAGAGGACATTCATCAATCGGGGGCGACGAATGTTCCCGACCTTTTGAGGATGGTACCCGGTATAGATGTTATGTCGGTTACTGCTTCGGATTTCAATGTTGCTGCACGAGGGCTTAATCACCGGCTTTATAACAAGATATTACTGCTGGTCGATGGACGTCCTGTTTATCTAAAACTTTTAGGTCTTGTTTTATGGGAGTCATTAACCTTTTCATTAGAGGAAATCGAAAGAATCGAAATAATTAGAGGTCCCGGTTCAGCTTTATACGGAGCTAATGCTTATTCCGGAGTAATTCATATTATTACTAAATCGCCCGAAAAGTTAGAAGGAACATCCATTTCTTTCACAGGCGGAGAATATAATACTTATTTAGGATCTTTGATCCAGGCAGGTGTAATGGATAAATTGGACTATAAAGTATCGTTAGGTTGGTATCAAACAGACCAGTGGACAGAAGAAAAGGAAGAGATGGAAGGAATACCACGGGGAAATGTAGCTGTAGGGTATAAATTTGATGATAATTCTAAATTAACTTTTTCCGGAGGACATGGGGAAACCGTAGGAGAACTGGCAGCGGGACACATTCCCATGGAAAAAGAAGGGACAACGG
>JAGLYT010000021.1 GCA_023132075.1 bacterium | reverse complement strand
AAAAGAAAAAAGAAAAAGAAAAAAGGAAAAAGGAAAAGGACTGGGGAGGGTGTCATTCCCGAAATTTTTTATCGGGAATCCATTTTTTGACGATAATATTTTCCTGGATTTCAGGGTCAAGCCCGAAGATGACAGAAAAAAACAAATCCTTTGAGTAGGAATTGCATGCAAAAAGATATTAATATAACAAAATATTTTTTTTAAGGGAACTTTTTTTAATTTTTTTTGTCTAAGGTATAAGGTTAAAAGAACATCCATAAAGAACAAATTTATGTACGTTCCCTTCCGTAAATTATAACTTGTAAACTTTTTAGCAAAACAGTATAATAAAAAACAATTAAATTACCGAAAAACCAAAGGGGATTAGCCTATGTGGGAAAAAATTATAAAATATTGTTCCGAAAAGCATTTATTAGTCAACTTTATTATGCTTACTGTACTGATTGGCGGGGTGTTTTTCTGGCATCACACACCTAAAGAAGAACTGCCCAATATGGAGTTTGATTTTGTAAGGATATCGGCTTACTATCCCGGTGCCTCTCCCAGCGAAGTAGAACATTTCATCACCAAACCCATAGAAGATGCTGTTAAAGGAATTGACGGAGTTGATGAAATATCCAGTACATCCAATGAAGGAAGCTCCAGTATTTCTGTCCAGCTGGAACAAAATTATGCAGACAGGGATGAGTGTATCATTGAAATTCGCAATGCGGTAATGGATGTGCGGCTTCCTGATGAAGTGATAGATGAACCTCGCATTAGAGAATTTAAAACCTCCAAAAAAGCAATCATAGACATTGCCCTGTTTGATACCACCCAACATCTCTTAGATTATGACCAAAGAAAAAAGCTGCAACGTTATGTCAGGGTATTGGAAAACCAACTGTTAGCACTTCCCCAGGTATGCGAAGTACGAAGAAGCGGATATCTTAATGAAGAAATTAAAATTCATGCTTATCCGGAAAAACTTATGCATTATAACATTTCCTTTAATAAGGTACGGCAGGAAATTCAAAACAACAATGTGCGACAGCCGGCAGGCAGTATTGAAGATAAAGAAGAATCAAAAGTAACCCTTACCGCAGAACTGGACGACCCCGAAAAACTTAGTCAACTTGTTATTGAAGGTGGATTTGAGGGCCAGACAATAAGACTTAACCAGCTTGCCGATGTTGGCTATGCTTATGAAAAAAATAAAAATATTCTTAAAATCAACGGACATGAAGGGATTATCCTCAATGTTGTAAAAAGCAGTTCTTATGGTATTTTAGAAAGTGTCGATGTGGTTAATAAAAAAATAAAAAGTTTCGCAAACAGTACCCTTAAAAACAGTGATATAAAAATAGCCCCTTTAGATGATGAGTCAATAACTGTGCGTAACCGGCTTTCCATAGTTCAAATTAACGGAGCCATAGGATTTATATTCATACTGATTATGCTTTTTATTTTTCTTGATTTTAAATCAGGCGTATACGTAGCCCTGGGTATACCTTTTTCCTTCTGTTTTGCTATGATTTTCTCTTCGCTTTTTGGTTTTACTATTAACAATATTACCCTGGCAGCGGTAATAATAGTTATGGGTATGGTTGTTGACGATGCCATCGTGGTTGCTGAAAATATTATCAGATTAAGATCTCAAGGCATTAATTTTCAAGAAGCAGCGGTAAGAGGAACATCCTACGTTCTTCTACCTATTATTGCCAGCATCGTTACTACCTGTGTCGCTTTTATCCCCCTGTTTTTCTTTCCGGGAAGGTTTGGCAAATTTAACCAGTTTATTCCACCTATCATATTTCTTATGTTGGGTGGGAGCCTTTTTGAATCCATATTTATTCTTCCTTCACATATGAACATTCAGGTACCTCGCTGGGTCAGGAATGTATTTTCCCTGGGACTGCTTCCTCTAATTGATAAATATTATAAAAAAAATAAACCTATTCCGGAATTAAAGAATAAAAAAGTTCACTGGTTTCACTCTGTGGAAGATGTTTACGGTAAAATTATGGAAAAAATATTGAAACTTAAACTGCTTATTTTCCTGATATTTATCGGATTGATGGTTTTTGCCGGATTTATTTTTATGACAAAAATGAAGTTTGTGATGTTTCCCAGAGAAGAAACTACGCAGGTCTCTCTTGTCGGCGAAGCCCACCCGGAAACAAAACGCTATGATACCGCCCTGCTGGTACAACCACTGGAAAAAATGTTTTCTGAATATATTGGCAAAGAGGTTATCGGTTTTCGTACACAGATAGCCCGGAGCAGGCGCGGATCTGCTGTAGAAGAAAATAAAATGCGGATGCGCATTGAGCTTGTCTCTAAAGAAAAACGGGATAAATCTTCCAAAGAACTTATCGGGGAATGGAAAGAAAAAATGGCCGGGATTCCCGGTTTTACCAAACTTGATTTTCAAAAACACCGGTTCGGCCATGCCAGCGGAAGTCCTATTGAAGTAATTATTCAGGAAAATGACGACGAAGTGCGGGAAAAAGTAGTAGCTCTGATGATTGAAAGCATGGAGAACTTTTCCGCTCTGGATAATATTGAGGTTGATCGACCTCTAAAACGGCCTGAATATAAGGTAACTCTTAAGCGAAAACTAATCAAACGTCTGGGTATTAACCCCTACAACATTAAGAATACCTTCCGAACCCTGCTGGAAGGCAGTGTGCTTTATGAAGTGCTTCACGGAGACGAGGAAATTAAAGTCCGCCTGACCGCGGTTGAAGAAGCCAAAGACAACATAAAAAAAGTGCTTAATGTTCCGGTAGAAAATAAAAGTAATTATCTTGTTCCTCTTAAAAATATCGTTGACATTAAAAAAATTATTTCCCCAAACAGTATTTCACGTAAAAATTATACACGAACCACTACTATTGATGCTGATTTAAGTGAAAATACTAATCTGACCCCTGTTGAAATTGCCGAGCATTTTGAAGAAAATATCATTCCGCAAATAATTTCCCAATATCCGACTGCAGGTATTTTCTTTGAAGGAGAGGTAAAAGAAACACGGGAATCGCAAAACTACTTTAAAATAGCCATTTTTATGGTACTTTTTCTCATTTATGTCGTTCTTTCTTTATTATTTGACTCACTGGTTAAACCCCTTATGATTATGGTTTCCATCCCTTTTGGAATGGTGGGTATAATTTTTGCTTTCTGGGCACACGGAATTACTTTAGTCGGCTACTTTGCAGCCATAGGGGCCCTGGGCCTTGCCGGCGTCGTGGTAAATGATTCTATTATTATGCTGGTTAAACTGGACAAGGAATATGACCGGGGACAACATAGAGAATTATCCAATAAACAAATTGCCAACATTGCTAAAACCAGGCTCAGGGCGGTCATTCTTACTACCCTGACCACAGTAGCCGGATTGTTTCCCACAGCATACGGTATAGCAGGATATGATGCAATGCTGGCGGATATGATGCTGGCTATGTCCTGGGGGCTTTTATTCAGTACTTTTATAACCCTGTTATTAATTCCCAGTTTATATGGTTTCGTAAGGGATGTAAAACATAAGCTTATCCCCTTACAGAAAGGATTAGAATCCGGAAAAGTACTTACCTTTCTGTTTGTAATTCTTTGTGGTACCGTTTTAGTAGAAGCTAAAGAAACAGATCAACCTAAGGTATTGCCTTTGCCTGAATTTGTTACTAAAGCCTGTACTAACGATATTACCTTTCAGGAAATTCTTGTTGACAAACTGGCCGTTACCTATACAAGTTTTTTAACCCTCCCGGTGAAAGACTGGATATTCTCACTGAAAAGTCAGCATGATACCATCATTAGCGGAGATTCTACCACCAGCCCTACCAATAGTGTCTCTCTGGACAAATTATTCCCGGCGATCGGAACCAATCTTTCTATTGACTATGATTTATCCGGAAATCCTTCATCAACAGAAAGCAGTTCCTCTTTTTCGGTTTTGGTCTCACAGCCTCTGGCTGAAAATGCTTTTGGAAAAACTAACCGGTACCTTAAAAAAATAACCGGTATTGAAGAGACTGTAGCCAATCATCAAATTGTTGAAGCCTATGAAGATTATCTGGCTGGATTAATTACCTTATATTATAACTGGTACTTTTCTTATGAAAACTTAAGAACCGCAGAAGCTTCTTATCAGGAAAGCCTCAAACAACTGGATAATATGCTTCAACGCAAAAAAAGTAATATTGCTTTTGCTGTTGACGTAAATAAAATACAGCTGCAAGTGCTGGCAAAAAAAGAGCGCGTTATTGCCCTTGCTGACAATTTTGACCAAAACCACAACCTGATTAAACAGGCTATCGGAGAAAAAAATAAATCAGCCTTTTTACCTGAAGAAAACCCTTCATTTTACAAAGGTTTAACCCGTTCCTTTGAAAAAGAATACGCACTATTTAAAGAAAAGAGCCGTACATCCGAAATATTGGGATTATTGGAAAAAAAATCAGGCCTGGAATTGAGCAAAGATAAAAACGCTTTACTTCCCTCTCTATCCTTAAATTTTGGATATTCCCGGGATGGTTCCGGATACAGGATAACCGATGAAGACAGCTTTGCCTATACTATGATTTCTCTTGAATTTCCCTACAAAGCTACACAGGAAAAAGCGGCATATGAAATATCTAAGGTCAATCGCAAGAAAGCAGTATTGTCTTCCAAAAACAAACATATCCACCTTTATACTGATTTACTTAACCTCTATGACCAAATAGAAAAAACCAAAAATCTTATAAATAATGCCCAGGAACGTATCAAGCTGGCAAAATCCATTTTAAAAGATGAACAAAGAAACTATACACTGGGACAGGCAACACTTAATGACTTGATTGCCGCGGTCAATACACTTGAGGATAACAGGTTTAATAAAATTGCCTGCTCAGTTAGACTAAAACTCCTGGTTACCGAATGGTGCCGTTTAACCGACCGGTTAGTTACCCCGAAAGAAATTACAAAATATAAGAAACCGTATTAGGAAGAATTTTTAATCGGTGTCCACTTCTAATTTTTAAATAATAAAATACATATTTTTATTGACATTGATTTAAAGAGATTGTATATTATGTTTAGACTTCTAAACATATGTTTAGATTTGTAAACATATGTTTAGATTAAAAGGTAAAAATATATGAGAATAAACAAGCCTTTAGATAAAATTTTAAATAGCGAGGTAAAGGTTAAAATCTTGCGATTCCTTTGTAGAACAGAAGCAGAATGGAACGGCCGTCAAATTGCCAAAGAAATTAAAATAACTCCTGCTACTTGTCACAAGGCCTTACGTGAATTGAATTTTGAACAAGTGTTATTACTGAAAAATGTAGGTAAGAGCTATCTTTATCGCTTGAATAAAGAAAATTTTCTTATATCAGCTTTGCTTAAACCTTTATATGAAAAAGAAAACCAACTCCATCGTGAAGTATATAAAGCTATAATAGAAAACATAAATCCCATAGCAAAAAAAAACATAGTTTCTATAGCAGTTTTTGGTAGTATCCAAGTAAAAAAAGAACAGCCTACAAGTGACATAGATCTTTTGATATTGGTAAGTGATAAAAAATATAAAGTACAAATAGAAGAAAATTTTGAAAAAGTAAATAGAAATATTTTTGACAAATTCGGCAATGTAGTTTCTCCCTATATTCAAACTACTGCTGAGTTTAAACTAAAATATAAAAAAGGACTTCCTTTAATAAAAAAGATTTTGCGGTCACATAATTTGCTTTTTGGTAAAGATTTAGAAGGAATAATTTAAATGTCTGCTAAAAAAATAAAAACAAAACCCATAGAAAAAACTCAATATAGAGTTTATTTTAGGAAAGCTACCCAGTTTTATAAAGTAATGTTTCAGGCTAAAGAAATACAAAACTGGGATGCTGTCGGTCTAAATGCTGTTCATTGTGCTATTTCTGCCTGTGATGCAATGCTTGTTTTTTATGCGGGTATTCGTTGTAAAAGTGAAAATCACCTGGATGTGGTTACTTTACTGATAAATTCAGTAGATTTAGATGAAACTAAATCCAAAAGCAATACTTTAAAAAAAATATCATTGAATATGAAGATAGAAATTTTACTGAAAAAGAAGCTTTGGAAATACTTAAACTTACAGAAAGATTCTATATGTGGATTAGTTCTAAAATAAAAGATTCCTGAGTAATTTAGAGTCCTCATATTAAAATATGCAATCGTACCATTCGGGATAGATTCCTTATAAATGATTGCCACTAATGTTCTCAAGGGAACCTTTTATAACTTTGTTCTTATCAAAATATATTTGACACTTATTTAACATAACTGTCCATTATTTCCTTCCTTTAACTCTCCCCCCTATTTTACAATTAATACAAAATTACATATAAAAAGGAAAAGTAAATGAAAAATTGGTGGCAGATAGAAAAAGAGGAAGTAGCCAAGATATTAGCCGGTGATTTGACTTGTGGCCTGAGCACCGAGGAAGCAACGAGCAGATTAAAAAAATACGGACAGAATCAATTAAAAGAAAAAAAAAGCCGTTCTCCTATACGGATTTTCTTTGAACAATTTGAAAATTTTATCGTCTGGGTATTAATCGGGGCGGCTTTGGTATCGGGTTTTTTAGGTGAATGGATAGATGCCGTTGCTATAGTAGCTATTGTTACTTTAAATAGCATTTTGGGATTTATTCAGGAATATCGTGCCGAAAAAGCCCTGGAGGGTTTAAAAAAATTATCCTCCCCTTTCTCTAAAGTCATCCGCAAAAGTAAACATGAAATCGTACCTTCTTTAAATCTTGTTCCCGGTGACCTGATAGAAATCGAGGCAGGTGACCATATCCCGGCGGATAGCCGTGTGGTCTATATGACTCAAAACTTTAGCACACAGGAAGCAAGTCTCACCGGAGAATCTAATCCAACGATAAAAACTACTGCTGTTTTAAATAAAGAAATTGCCTTAGCCGATAGAAAAAATATGCTCTATCTGGGAACTTCCGTTTCTTCGGGCAAAGCAAGAGCAATAATCGTTGAAACGGGAATGAATACTGAATTGGGTAAAATTGCGGAAATGATTCAAGAGGTGGAACAGCAATCCACCCCTCTACAAAAAAAATTAGCCCGGTTTGGCAAATTTATCGTTTACTTTTGTTTCGTTCTTGTTTCCATCGTTTTTTTATTGGGATTTCTACGCGGTGAAGACCTTTTTGATTTATTTCTTACCTCCGTAAGTTTAGCCGTAGCCGCTATACCGGAAGGACTTCCGGCAGTAGTAACTGTTGTGCTGGCCCTGGGTGTTCAAAAAATGGTAAAACGTAATGCTCTTATCAGGAAACTCCCTGCTATTGAAACATTAGGCTGTTCAACAGTAATATGCTCGGATAAAACAGGAACTCTTACTAAAAACGAAATGACTGTTCAGGCAGTTTTTACCAATAATACTCTATTTAAAGTAACCGGTATAGGATATGAACCCCGGGGAAAATTTCTGTTTAACGAAGAGGCAATTAACTTAGCCGATTATCCGGATTTAAAAAATGTTTTAGTCTGCGGGAGCTTATGTAACGGAGCTGAGCTGATTAAAAAAGATGATTCTTATAAAATAATCGGGGATCCTACAGAAGGTTCCTTATTAGTTTGTGCGGCTAAATCCGGTTTATGGAAAGATAAACTTGAAGAAGAATTTCCTTTTGTAGAAGAAATTCCTTTTGATTCTATCCGAAAAAAAATGACCATCATCCGCAAAGATAAAAACAAATTAGTTGCTTTTGTAAAAGGAGCTCCTGATGTAATGCTCGATAATTGCACCGAGATTGAAATAAATGGCCAGCGAAGAAAAATTACCCGGGACAATAAGCAAAATATACTTGATGTTAATAGTGAACTTGCCCATCAGGCAATGAGAATTTTAGCGGTAAGCTATCGGGAATTAGATAATAGCGTTACCAATTATGGCCCGGAAACCATAGAGAAAAATCTTGTTTTTTTAGGTTTAATGGCAATGGTTGACCCACCCAGGGAAGAAGTAAAAAAAGCAGTAGCTGAATGTAAAACCGCCGGCATAAGAACAGTAATGATTACCGGTGACCATAAACAAACAGCAACGGCAATTGCTCAAAAACTGGGTTTTTTCAAAAATGATATCCGTGCATTAACCGGAATAGAATTGGACAAATTAAGTGACGAAACCTTTAAAGAAGAAGTCACTAAAACTGCCGTTTACGCCCGTGTTTCCCCTGAGCATAAATTAAGAATTGTCCGTGCACTACGAGAGCATAGTGAAATTGTAGCAATGACCGGGGATGGGGTAAACGATGCTCCTGCGGTCAAAGAAGCCGATATCGGAATAGCTATGGGAATTACCGGCACCGACGTGACCAAAGAGGTATCGGATATGGTTATTACCGATGATAATTTTGCCTCTATAGTGGCCGCAATTAAAGAAGGCAGAGGCGTTTATGACAATATAAAAAAATTCATCCATTACCTGCTTTCCTGTAATATGGGAGAGATTTGTGTTATGTTTGTTTCTTCATTAATCGGATTACCCATACCGCTTTTACCCATTCATATCCTCTGGGTAAATGTGGTAACTGACGGATTTCCGGCATTTGCCCTGGGAGTAGATCCAATAGACCCTCACATTATGCAGCGTTCTCCCCGTTCTAAAGATGAGTCAGTAGTAACTAAACAAGGTGCATTGTTAATTTTACAGCAGGGTGTTTTTATTGCTTTGTGCAGTTTATTATCGTTTGTTTTTGTTTTATATGTGGAAAAATCATCAATAGAAAGAGCAAGAACGGTAGCCTTTATTGTCCTTGCCTGTACACAATTATTTCATGCCTTTAATTGCCGCAGTAAAACCCAATCAATATTTAAACTGGGAATCTTTACCAATAAAAAAATTATTTATGCCGCCTTAATATCATTTCTCCTTCAAATTGCCGTGGTCCATATACCCTTTTTTCAAAAAGTATTCAAAACGGAAACATTAGCCTTTTCAGACTGGCTATTAATAGTGCTCATCTCGTCTTTTCCTTTGTGGGCGGTAGAAACAGTGAAAATGTTTAAGAGAAAAAGAAATCTCTGTTCAATATGATATGATTAGATTTTTTCTTTACTACTTCCACTTTTAGTAAAAATTAGGAGGTAGTAGAGGTAGTAATAGTAAATCTTAAGCCCTTCCTGATTTACACTTCATTTACTTATATGTAACAACCCTGTTACAGTTGTAACATTTTTGTTACAAAAGAGTCCCCACTTCTTACACAACACAATCCTATTAGTATGTATTGAAAACGACAATAAGAGAAATGTTTATTATCATTTTTGGCTTAAATATAAAAAATTTCATAGATTGTTATCAAAATAAATGCCGATTTGCTTTGATAAGCAGAGTCTTATCAAAATATACTTTGATAATTTTATTCTTATCAAAAAATACTTGACATCTCTTTGATAAAAAAGTAAAATGGCTACAAATGAATATCGATAAATTTAAAAATAGTCCGACAGGACAAATTATTAAAACCAGAACAAACTATTGGGCTTTTATTCCTCATCCCCTACCCCCGTCAAGCCTGGACACGTTTTCTACAGAAATAGTGGGCTTTTTATCTGAGGCAGATCGTGCTATCGGTGCCCTGTCTTCTTTAAGTAGACTTATTCCAAACCCTAATTTACTAGTTGCTCCTTACATTAGAAAAGAAGCTGTTCAAAGCTCAAGAATTGAAGGAACTCAAGCATCACTTTCAGATATCCTTTACTATGAAGCATCTAAGGAAAAACCAAAATATAATGATGTATTGGAAGTCTTAAACTATTTGCGAGCCATAAATTATGGACTTTCCAGACTCAAAAACCTGCCACTCAGTTTAAGACTGGTTCGGGAAATTCATTTAAAGCTTATGGAAGGTGTTCGGGGTGAAAGAATGAAACCCGGTGAATTTCGGACTACTCAGAATTGGATAGGCCCTCCTGGTTGCTCTCTTGCCAACGCAACATATGTACCTCCACCTGTTCCGGAAATGACTGAGGCACTCGGTCAATGGGAAAAATTTCTTCACGCTGATGATTCCATCGCTCCTCTTATCAAATGTGCTTTAATGCATTACCAGTTTGAAGCAATTCATCCATTCCTTGACGGTAACGGAAGGGTAGGACGACTATTGATTACTTTTTATCTTTACGAGAAAGGTTATCTGGAATATCCAATTCTTTACCTCAGTGATTTTTTTGAAAAATATCGAAGTGAATATTACGACTTGCTTCTTGGAGTCAGTCAGGCAGGCCATTGGGATGAATGGTTAAAATATTTCCTTCGTGGAGTGGCAAAACAGGCCAAGGCTGCTGAAGAAACCGGGCACAAAATTTTATCTCTGCAACATAAATATCGCCAGCAACTCCATGAAAAGTCAGTTTCTACCCCTGTTTTTCAGTTATTGGATATGCTCTTTTTAAATCCATTTGTCAGTTTGCCGGGAATAAGTGATTATTTGAAAATAACCTGGCCAACTGCCAAAGCATCTGTTGAACATCTTGTTAAATTTAGGATTCTCCAGGAAGTATCCGGCCGTAAACGTAATCGAATCTATTGTGCAAAAGAACTTCTTACTCTCATATCCGGAAATTCGGAATAGAAAAAGTAAATAGTGAAAATATTTAATATGATATGATTGGACTTTTTCTTTACCACCTTCACATACTCCTGAAATTAGAAGGTAATAGCTTAAACCCTTCCTGATTTACACTTCATTTGCTTATATGTAACAACCCTGTTACAGTTGTAACATTTTTGTTACAAAAGTCCTCGTTCCCTATGCACCATAATCATGTCCTGCAGAGGTTTGATTTAAATATAAAAAAATTCATAGATTGTTATCAAAATAAATGCCGATTTGCTTTGATAAGCAGAATCTTATCAAAATATACTTTGATAATTTTAGTAGATATAGGGGAGATATATCTTTTTATTTTACTCTTGTTTAGGTTTTTTGAACCCTCTAATCAATAATTGCAAAAAACCAACTTTCTCTTTATTAGCCCTTTCCACACGATCAATTTCTGTAGAATCCAACCACACTCCACCGCATTTTTCACAAATATCCAGCGTTATGGTTGGTTCTTTTTTGTAGGGACCTTTTTTAAGCATAATTTTACATCGCGGACATTGACCTTCTTTCTCATCTAATTTTCGATCCATCTCCTTACCTAATGTCGCAGAATCGATAATCGTCAACTTTTCGGTAGTATATTTATCAAGCTCCCCTTTATCAAACCAAACCCCTCCACACACAAAACATTGATCAACTTCCAGAATA
>JAGLYT010000209.1 GCA_023132075.1 bacterium | reverse complement strand
TCTATGGACTATCGACTGTGGACTATGGACTGTTTTTATCTGTCATCTAATGGAGGAAGAAAATTATTTATTTTATTAACAAAATGAGAATAATATTATTGTTTAATCTGATTACTTTGGCTTTGTGTTTTCCTTTAAGAGCAGGGGAGGATTTAAGCAGTGTAAATCAACGAATTATTTCACTTGGTCCGGCTATAACCGAGCAACTTTATTTATTAGGGGTGCAGGAGAGGCTTGTGGGTTGTACAATTTTTTGTAAGAGGCCAAAAGAGGCAGAGAATAAAGAAAAGGTGGGAACTGTAATAGAGATTAATTTAGAAAAGGTGGTAAGCCTTAGTCCTGATTTAGTTCTGGCCACGCCTTTAACAGACTTTAGATATGTTGAAAAATTAAAAAAAATAGGGATAAAGGTAGTTCGTTTTCCTTTAGCCGGGGATTTTAACCAGCTCAGTATTCAATTTTTGGAGTTGGGGGAAATTGTTGGAAGAAAACAAAAAGCGGAAGAAATAGTAATTGTTGCCCGAAAAGAAGTAGAAAGAATAAAAGAGGCAGTTGAATGTTTTCCTAAAAGGACGGTTTTTGTTCAGGTAGGAGCAAATCCCTTATTTACGGTAAATGAGGATTCTTTTGTACATGATTTTATCAAACTTGCCGGAGGAATAAATGTCGCCGGAAGGGTAAAATCAGGGTTTTACAGCCGGGAAAAAGTGCTTAATGACAATCCTGAGGTAATTATTATTGCAACGATGGGAATTATCGGAGAAGAGGAGAAAGGAATTTGGCAAAAATATAAGACGATAAAAGCAGTAAAGAATAATAGAATTTATATTATCGATTCGTATGCTCTTTGCAGTCCTACGCCGGTAAGTTTTGTAGAAACCCTAAAAGAAATGCAGAAATACTTCATCCGGAATTAATAAAAAGGAAGACAAAATGAATCTAATTGGGAATTTTAAAAGTAAATTATTCAATGCTGTGGATAAGAAATTATACAGATGGACGGGATGGATAATTATTTTGTGTGTAATTCTTTTTAGTATAATTATTTTTTCCTTTTGTATTGGTTCGACCTCTATCCCTTTTAGAAAGATTATTTCCTTGATTTTCGAAGGAAGAGGAACGACTGAATACAGTATTCTTTTTGATATTCGTTTACCGCGTATTATATTGGGTTTTGCGATTGGTGGAGCATTGAGTCTGGCTGGTGTCCTATTGCAGGGGATGTTTCGTAATCCGTTAGTTGAGCCGTATACCCTGGGTATTTCGGGTGGAGCTGCCCTGGGAGTATGTTTAAATATTATTCTTAGATTGAACCGGATTACCGTTTATTCTTTACCCTTGTTTGGATTTTTGGGAGCGATGGGAATGATTTTACTCGTTTATAATTTAAGCATAAAAAGAGGGGGCTTAAAAATTCAATCACTTTTACTTACTGGAGTGATGGTTAGTTTTATTGCTTCTTCCTTAATTATGCTGATTATGGCTGTTTCTCACACGGAAAATCTGCAGGGAATTATTTTTTGGATAATGGGTTCACTGGAAACCCCGAATTTCCTGCTGGTAAAATTATCACTGGTAATTGCTATTATCGGATTAGTTATTAGTTATTTTTTTTGTTTAACGCTTAACGCTTTTGCCCTGGGAGAAGAGGAAGCATTACATTTAGGGATAAATATAGAAAAAAACAAACGGTTACTTTTTATTCTGGCATCATTGCTTACCGGTTTAAGCGTTGCCGTTGCCGGTATCATTGGTTTTGTTGGGTTGCTTATCCCTCATCTTATGCGAATGTTCGTAGGAGGGGATCATCGAATTCTTTTAATTAGTTCCTTTCTTTCCGGGGCAGGTTTCCTTATTTTTTGTGATACGATAGCCAGAACGGTTATTTCTCCTATGGAATTACCCGTAGGAGTAATCACCGGAATATTGGGAGGGATTCTTTTTGTTTATGTGCTGAATAAAAAACAAATTGTATTAGGGAATTCATGAGAGGAAGGGTTTTGTTGTAGGGGTGGGATAAAGGCAAAATATGTTTCTCTCTAGATGCGAAATTTTCCTTTATTTTTTTGTTTTGAATCTTGGATTTGTTTAGAATTTAGTATTTATTCTGTCTCTGTTATCTATGGACTATCAACTGCTGGAGCGGAGCGGAAGTCTCGCCACTTAGTAAGGCGGATGGACTATGGACTATTTTTTGTTTTTAATTTATTTCGAGGTGAATAATGCTGAAAGTAAAAAACTTAAGTTGTGGATACGAGAAAGAATTTGTTCTTAAAGAAATCAATTTTAAAATAAAACACGGAGAATTTATCGGAATAATAGGGCCTAACGGTTCGGGAAAAACTACCCTGCTTAAAGCAATAACCAGAGTGCTTAAATTTAAGCAAGGTGAAATTATTCTGGAAGGCAAGAATATAGCTAAAATGGGTTTTAAGGAATTGGCAAGAGAAGTTGCTGTTGTTTCTCAAGATTGCCGGGTGGGGATAATGACTGTAGAAGAATTTGTGCTTTTGGGAAGGATTCCTTATTATGGAAAATTTCAATTTTTGGAAACCGGAAAAGATAAAGAAATTGCTGAAAAATATATGACGTTAACCGATACATTTAAGTTAAAAGATAAACTGATGACCCGAATAAGCGAAGGAGAAAAACAATTAGTATTTATTGCCCGGGCCTTAGCTCAGAAGCCAAAATTACTTTTGCTGGATGAGCCTACAGCCCATTTGGACATTACTCATCAAGTGGCAGTTTTAGATTTGATAAGAAAATTAACCAGGAAATTAGGCCTTACGGCAATTATGGTTTTGCACAATCTTAATCTAGCCAGCGAATATAGTGACCGGTTGATAATGATTAACAGTGGAAAGATTCGTAAAGCAGGAACTCCGCAGGAAGTATTGACTTATTTATTGATTGAAGAAGTATATAAAACTGTAGTAGTGGTGAAGAAAAATCCTTTTTCTTTAAAGCCGCATATATTGATAGTTTCCGAGGAAGAAAGGAAAAAGAAATACAGTCCATAGTCCAGAGTCGATAGTCCATAGATAATAGCTAACAGACAAATACTAAATCCTAAATTTGAAATACTAAATTCAAAACAAAGACTAAAAACAGGCACAAAGGCATCAAGACACAAAAACAGAAACGACAGTTATAAGTTAACTGCAGAAGACAACTAATAACAGATGACAGACAACGACAAAAGACTGCGAATGGCAAATAGCAAATAGCAAAAAAAGATAAAATAAAAGAATAAAGGCAAAATGTGTTTTGAAC
>JAGLYT010000208.1 GCA_023132075.1 bacterium | reverse complement strand
CCGGTTTTTACTCTATTTACTTCGTTTTTTAATCCTAAATCACGAATGCCTTTCTTTACTGTTTCCCCTACTGTATCGGTAACCCCTTTTTTAAACCAGACCTCAACTACCCACTCATCACTTTTCTTTTTTTTCGTTTGACAAATATTTTTTTGTTTTGTATTTTCTTCCAAAAGAAAAATATTAAAATCCTGAGTGATTTCATCAATCAACAAATTTTTACAAATACCGGTTATTTCTTTGGCAGTAAAATCCCCGTCGAGCTCATATAAAAGAACGAATTTAACCTCGTTTATGCCTTTGAGCCCCAAATCCAGAATATCTCTTTCGGTTTCTTCGGCTTTTATATCTTTTATATGCTGTTTATGAAAAATTTCTATTTTATAAGTCATATTTTTATCGTTTTTATCAGGTAATTTATAAAGAAAACTTATTTTCCCATACCTACTCTTTGTGCTTTCTGAAAAACTTTTCCTTCCGATTTTATATCCGGAGCAATAACAATCTCTACCAACTGCATTTCATTGATATTTTTTGCCCCTAAACTCGCCATACTAATGCGTAAAGCACCAACAAGATTTTGTGTTCCGTCGTCTACCATAGCCGGACCCAGAAGAATTTCCTTTAGAGTTGCCGTAGTTCCTACTTTAACCCTGGTTCCCCGGGGTAAATTTACATCCGGTGTAGCCATTCCCCAGTGGTATCCCTTCCCAGGCGCTTCTTTTGCCTTAGCCAGGCCCGAACCAATCATTACCATATCCGCTCCCGAGGCAAAAGCCTTACAAATATCCCCGCTGGTTACCATTCCCCCATCAGTAATAATAGAAACATATCTTCCTGTTTTTTTATAGTAAAAATCCCTTGCCTGAGCACAATCAATAGTAGCCGTCACTTGAGGAACCCCTATTCCCAATACACCACGAGTAGTACAAGCTGCTCCCGGTCCTATTCCCACAAGAAGGCCGAAACAACCCGTTTCCATTAATTCCAAAGAGGCTTCATAACCGACACAATTACCGATAATTACAGGGATTTTTAGTTGCTTACAAATATTGCCCAGATTTACTTCTTTATATTGGGTAGAATAATGACGCGGGGACGCAACCGTAGATTGAATAACAAAAATATCCGCACCGGCTTCCTGGGCAATAAGACTAAACTTTTTTGCTCTCTTCGGAATACTGGAAACTGCTGCCGGGACTTTTGCCGCTTTTATTTGTTCAATTCGCTTGGCAATTAAATGCTCTTTTATCGGGGCCTTATAAATCTTCTGAAAAATTGATGTTGCTTTTTCATTGGGAGCCTCAACTATTTCTCTGACAACTTCTTCCGGATTCTCGTATCGTGTTTGAATTCCTTCCAGATTTAAAACGGCTAATCCCCCCAATTTACCCATAGCAATAGCAAACTTTACGTCTACTACCCCATCCATTGCCGAGGCAATAATAGGTATTTTAAGTTTTAAATCTCCAATACTCGAATTGGTTTCTACTTCATCAGGATTAATAGTTAAATTGCCTGTAACCAATGCAACCTCGTCAAATCCATAAGCTCTTCTTGCCTCACGATCTTTCCCGATAAAAAAAGGCATATTCCCCTCCTTAAATAAATATTATTAATATCAAAAATGTTTTATTATGAAAAATCTGTTTTAATGGCCTGTACTGCCAAAACCTCCTTCATTGCGGGAAGTTTCGTCTAATTCTTCGCACTCCTGCCATTTAATCTGTTCTACCTTGTTTAATACAGCCTGGGCAACCCTTTCCCCTTTTTCAATGGTTACGGAAGAGTTAGGATTAGTATTAAATATAATTACCCCAATTTCTCCCCGGTAACCGGCATCTATTGTTCCCGGTGTATTTAAAACAGTGAGCCCTTTTTTAAGGGATAAACCACTGCGGGGACGAATTTGTAATTCATATCCTAAAGGTATACCAACTTTTAACCCTGTAGGGATCAACGCCCTTCCGGAAGGCTCAATGGTAATATCTCCACTAGCGTTACGAAGATCCATCCCGGCATCCCCATGATGTTTATATTCCGGCAAGGAAACATCGGAATTTAACCGTTTAATCTGTACATTAATCATTTCTTAACCCCTAACTTTCAAATTTTGTGTTTCTATTTTTTTATTTCTTCTATACTAACCATCCATATATCCCTCTGTTTTTTCTTCATAGAATGAAATATTATCTTTTGACTATCCGATGACCAACAAGGATGATAATTATTTGTTTTTCCACTGGTAATCCGGTTGAGGTGAGTTCCATCCGGGGCGATTACCCATATTTCACTATTGCCTTTTTTAGTAGAAGCAAAGGCAATCCAGTTTCCATCCGGGGACCAGGCAGGGGCTGTTTCATCACCTTTAAAATCAGTTAATCGAACCTGCTTATTTCCATCATTGTCCATAATCCACAAGTCAAAACCTGTTTTCTTACTACTCTTTCCATAGACAATTTTTTCTCCATCCGGGGACCAACAGGGCTGCCATTCTCTTTTTTTATTAATAGTCAACCTCTTAAGTCCGGAACTGTCAATATCCATAACCCAAATATCATCATTCCCGCTTAAATTTGAGCTAAATACAATTTTTTTTGAATCAGGTGAAAAATCAGGCATTTGGGTCTGACATTTAAAATTTGTAATTTTACGGTTATTTGAGCCATCAAGATTCATTATCCAAATTTCTCGTTTTTCTGCTTCAATAGAACGGTCATAAGCAATTGCCTTTCCATCCGGTGAACAATCCGGATAAAAATCTTCTCCTTCCTGCATAGTTAAACGCATTGCTTTAGATGTTTTCATATCAAATACCCAAATATCATTATTTCCCATAATATCACTACTGTAAACCACCATCTCACCATCCGGAGAAAATGAAGGCAACCAGTCATTTGTATGACTATAAATAATGCATTTTAAATCAACTCCTTTTACGTCTGAGTCAAATTTTGCGAATGGTTTAAGTAAGTCTTCATAAACGGCAACATAAAAACCACCAGTGGCTCTAATGCGTATTTTATCACCCTTTGGCATATAGATATGTTCATGTTTACATCCTTTATAATCAGGTCCGTCAATGTAAGTTACCTCGTGCCATTTTCCATCATAATAGTCATCTAGGTAATAATTAATATGCCATAATAGACAATCCGGACAACTGTCACCGTGACTTTCAATTTTTATTCTGGAACCAATAGGTACATTAAATGTTTTCCAATTTCCACAATTTCCAAAATAAAACCAGGTTGCAGAATTCTCCCCTGTTGTGGGAA
>JAGLYT010000207.1 GCA_023132075.1 bacterium | reverse complement strand
CTATGGACTATGGACTGTCGACTATGGACTATCTGTTATCTGTGAACCACCTTTACCCCTGCTGATTAAGCATCCTCTGGGATGGTTTTATATCTTCCAATCTCATTCGGACGGATTCTTTTTCCTGCCATTTGTTTAATTCCAATTGGAAAGCAAAATCCACAAAATCCACTTGAGAAAAAACCTCTTTTTTTGACCCCATTTTCCACCCTACGACATCTATCTTTTTCCCATTATTTTCTATTTTTAAAAATAGGTGATTTTTACTAATTTTTTTCCCGATACATTTTTTTACAGGAATGTTTTCTATACTAAAAACCGGAGAAGGATTATCCGCTCCATAAGGGCCCAATTGATTTATCTCTTTCACAAATTCCCGGGTAGCTAAAGATATGTCTATTTTCGCATCTATTTCCAATTTAGCCCCTAATGTCTCATGGCTTATTGTTTCTTCGGCAATTTTTTTGATTTTTTCCTTAAATTTTGCAATATTGTCTACCGCAATAGTTAATCCGGCAGCTTTTTTATGCCCCCCATAACGGATTAGCAAACTACTGCATTTACCAAAAGCCCTGGTTAAATCAAAAGAATCTATACTTCGTGCCGACCCACGCGCCTCTTCTCCCACTATACTAAGTATAATAACAGGTCTATCATACTCCCTAAAAATCCGGGAAGAAATGATACTTATTATTCCACGATCCAAATCATCAACACTAATTACAAGAACTTTATCCTTATTAATATCACACTGCTGTGGCAGTAATTTCATAACATATTCTAAACTTTTCTTTTGCAATTTTTTTCTTTTTTCGTTCAAATCATTAATCTTTGTTAGCAAAGCTTGTACTTCTTCCGGTTTATTAGTTAAAATTAACTCAACGCCTAAATGTCCCTGCCCCATTCTTCCTGCCGCATTTAGAAAAGGTGCAATATACCAGGAAATATCCTCAATAGTAGGAATATCATCAATATTCCATTTTTCAAGAATTGCTTTTAATCCTTTTTTCTTAGTACGCTTTATCCGTTTCAATCCATATTTAAGAATAATTCTATTTTCATCAATTAAGGGCATATGGTCCGCAACAAGACCTAAAGCAACCAAATCAACATATTCTTTGATAAAAAAGTTCATACGAAAATTAGATATAGAAAAAAGCTTATAAAACATTCCGGCTATGGATAAAGCATCTGTTAAGGAATTATGTTCCTCGAGCATACTATGTTTTTGAACATCGGTTTTCAAATTCGTATTTACCAGTTTTTCCGGGCTAAAAATTAAGTCATCAGATTTCAATTGTGGATGAGCATAACTCATTTTTAAAACATCCACTATCTGATTCTTTATTTTTTTAGCTGACATTTTTTCTATTTGTTCTTTTAAAAATTTAAAATTTTCTGTTTCATTATAAACAATCAATGGTTTTTCTTTTATAAAATCCAAAAAATTCTCTACCATTTTATTCGAAGAAATTTTACCTTTTTCATACTTACCGTTAAATGTATCTACAGTCAATCCATTTTTTAGCTTTACCGCTCCTATTTCAAAATTCTCTCCTTCCCCTGCTTGAAGAGAAGAATCATTTTTTTTAACTGCTATTGCTATTAATTCTTTAATATACTCCTTTCCATTTGAATACAAAAAAGCCTGACAAAGTTTAAAAGCAACCGTTGATCCTGCTATTGATTTAAAAGGGTACGAAGAATTTTCTCTTTTGGGATTTATTATCGCGAGAGCATCAGAAGGTAAAATTTCTAAGGGTTGATGATGATCGGTTATTATTACTTCCATTCCTAAGCTTTTGGCATAGGAAACTTCTTCTATCGCATTTATTCCACAATCTACCGTAATAATTAAGCTAATTCCCTCATGACTATACTTTTCCAGAATATTTTTAAAGATTCCGTATCCTTCTTCGGATGGTATATAGTAAACTGTCTTTCCACCTACACCATCAATAAACTTTTTTACTATTCCCACACTGGTTATACCATCTACGTCCCTGTCCCCGTAAATAAGTATTTTTTCTTTATTTTTTATCGCCTTCTTTATTCTTTCTACCGCTTTTTCCATATCCGTCAATAAAAAAGGCGAATATATATCTAAAATATCGGGATTAATAAAATCATTAGCTTCTTTTATTGTTTTTACTCCCCGATTTACCAGAATACGGGCAATAACCGGGGAAATATTTAGTTTGTCTGCAATTTTTTCTACTATTTTTTTATCCGGTCTCTTTAAAACCCATTTTTTAATCGGCCAATTCATCTTATTTCCTCATAGATTAAGGAAATTTTTCTGGCCCTCTTCCGTCCAATTTTGCAGGCTGATAAAAACATTTCCTGTGCCAGGGGTAATTTTTTCTCATTATTAACATAAAAAGTAGCCACCGGTTCTCCTTTTTCTACCCTATCTCCTACTTTTTTATGTAATTGTATTCCCACGGCATAGTCAATCTGGTCATTCAGTTTCTCCCTGCCCGCTCCTAAAAGCATAGTAGCAATTCCAATCTCCCGGGCATCCATACTCTGCAGATACCCGCTTTCCAGTGTTTGTATTTTTATTCTTTTTTTAGCCCGGGGTAAAATTTTATCCGGATTATTTATTATTTGGCCATCCCCTCCCTGTGCTATTACCATCTCTTTAAACTTTTCCAATGCTTTTCCTTTTTCTATTAATTCTTTTAAAACTTTTTCACCTTCTTTAATATTTTTAACTTTCTTTCCGGTCATTAACATTAAACTACCTAAATGAAAGACCAACTCTTTTATATCACGGGGTCCTTTTCCTTTTAAAATATCTATAGCCTGTTTTACTTCCAAGGCATTACCTATCATCTCTCCCAGGGGTTGGTCCATATTAGTTATTAAAGCTATCGTTTTTATCCCAAAAACCTTTCCTATTTCTACCATAAAAGCAGCTAATTTCTTAGCCCTTGTTTTCTTTTTAATAAAAGACCCTCTTCCTATTTTTACATCCAGAATTAAACCTTCCACTCCCTCTACTATTTTTTTACTCATAATACTGGAAGCAATTAGAGGTATAGACTCAACCGTTGCCGTAGCATTACGCAAAGCATAAATCTTTTTATCGGCAGGATTAATCTGATTAGTTTGTCCGATTATTGCAATTCCTATGTTCCCCACCTGCTCAATGAATTGCCGTATAGGCAAATTTGTCTTAAACCCCGGGATGGATTCTAATTTATCTACTGTTCCTCCCGTATGCCCTAACCCTTTACCACAAATCATAGGAACGGAAATTCCCGCTGCAGCAACTAAAGG
>JAGLYT010000206.1 GCA_023132075.1 bacterium | reverse complement strand
ATTCCTGCTTCCGCAGGAATGACTGTGGTTTTTTTAATTACTTTTTTTATAATCTTTGGCTACAATGATTTTTGAGGTTACCCCTAAATACGGTATTTTTAAAACCTCTTTTGCTTCTTCAATTTTTCTGAAGGATTTATCCATATAATCAAACAATAAAACCAGTCCTCCTCCGCTCATTGTCCCTAAAAATAAACCAATTAAAGCAATCCTTTTTTTATTGGGTTTTATTGGTTTTAAGGGTAACCTTGCCGGTTCTATTATCTTGAATTTCTTTCCTTTTTCAGCTTCTTCCAATTTCTGTGAAATACGCGCAGTTTCTAATCTTTTTAAAAGTGTCCCATAAATACTTTCACTTACTCTGGAATCCCTGTCCAGAGCAGATAACTCTGCGGCAGTTACACTCCCTTTTTTGTATTTAAATGCACCGTGTTTTCTTATCTGTCTTATGCTTTGTTTCAATGCACTTCTGGTTGATTCCAACTCTCTAAGTTTTTGTTTTATACTTTGATAAATAGGATTTGTTTCGGAAGTTTCACTACTTACTATGGTTTGCTCTAATTCGGAATCTACTCTTTTTCTAATGCTTTCAATTTCCTCTTTCAAATCCACTACCAATGGATGATCTTCTTTTGCATCTACCAATAACTCGGCTACTTGTCCTTCTAATATAGCCAAGCGTGCTGTTAATTGCCGTACTAAAGGGTTTTGCTCTCTCTTTACTTCGGAAACAATTGTTTCATTATGATGAACAAGCTGTTCTTCTAATCTCCTGTATTGTTTATTAACTTCGTCTAATTCCGCCTTGATTTTATATTCACTCAGTTTTTTCTCTGAATCCTTCAGGTCTTTACCGTAAAGTTTTACCTGATCTTGAATAAAATCAATCGCACTCTCCACTCCGTCACTTTTAAAATGGACATTTTCATCAATAAACATTTGAGCAATGTAATCAGTTATTTCTTTCACTAAATAAGGATCTTTTCCAGTGTAAGATACATAAATTAAATTTTTTAATTTCATTTCCACTTTAATGCGTTTTCTAAAACTTTTAAGAAAATGTTCTAATTCCACCTGACTTTTAATGTCTTCGGTTAGTTTTAATCTGGTAACCAATTCCAACAAACGGGGCCAGGTCAAAATACGGGCAGTTAAAGTGTTTATCTGCCCTCCAAGTTTAGGAGAAATGGCCAAATTTTTTATCAGAGGATCGATAATTCCTTCTGTTTCCAGTAAAATAATACTGGTGGCTTTATATTCTTCAGGCATAAAAAAAATAGATACGATAGAACTAGTAAAAATAAGCACGAAAGGAACAATAAAAAGCCATTTTCTGCGGAAAAAAATCTCTATATATTCTCCTATATCCGTCTGAGTATTTTCTTGCATTTATTCTTCCTCTGGTAAAAAAGACCCTTCGTCAACCGGTTCAGCCAGTGCCCGGGCTTTATAGAAAGGATCAAGCAAACTGGCCAGAGAAGTAGATATCTTGCCTAAAAGGGTTAAAGGCACATAAACTATATCTCCGGGCTCTAAATTTATATTGTTTTTTAATTCACCTTTATATAATACTTTATATAAATTCACTACTCTATAAGGAGGTTTTTCTTGTTCCCGGGATTTAATGATATAAACTCTCCACAAAGCCGCTAACCTGGTAGGAAGACCTGCCTGAAAAATAACTTCTCTCAAAGGCAATCTTTCTCCCTCAATATAATATTTTCCCGGTCGGGCCACCTCTCCCAGGACATACACTACTTTACTTCTATATGCAGTAATCACCACACTTACTTTAGGCCTCCCTATAAAAGAAAGTAACTCTTTTTCTATAGCATTAGTTATTTCCTCCCGGGTCATGCCCTCCACGCCCATTTCTCCCATCAGAGGAATAACAATGCTTCCGTAAGGGTCAACTGTAGCGACGGTACTAAATTCCGGATGTTTTCTTACTAAAATCTCCAGCTCATCATCCGGGCCAAGAAGATAGGGAATCATTTCTTTTGTTTCTTTTTCTTTCTTAACATCTTCCCATGATAAATCAACAACTCTATCCTTACCTATCTTTGCTCCCAGTGAAAACCAGTGGGTTTTATCATTCTCTTCCGAATCAAAAGGATATTCAAAGGTATAATCAAGCTGAAAATCAATATTTTTATAAGATAGTTTGCCCAGGGCAATCCCTGCTGCACAAGTATCTGAATTCACTCCGGCTCTTAATCCTATCTTTTTATCCAGAAACCATATTTCACCACCAGCGTTGACCTGAAATTCGTCATCCTGATGAGAAAAATCCAGAGCTAATGTTTTATTTTCATCTGCCTGCCAGGCAAGACCTATTCCCAACTTTAACATTATTTCTTCCTCGGTCTCCATTTCCATAGTCGGCTGGGTTAAATTTTCTGCAGCCAGCCCCAAAGACAACCCGCCCGAAGGTTTAATTAACATCCCAAAATCCGCTGTTATCGCTCTTTCTGTTTCCTGAGAATCAAATAATAATAAATCCAGAACATCTTTTTCCGCTGTTTTTGGTATGTAATTAAGAGATTTTAAATTCAACCCTGTATAAATAGTATCTCTATCCAGAGCACTAAAAAATGTTTCTAAATCCACTCCATAATTGAGAAGAAACGTATCTTCCCGATGTGAACCTGAAAAGTCCGCAACGGTCCACCCCATTCCTATTGTTCCCAGATTTTTTCCTAGGGGCTGAACAAAACCAAAATAATTTAATTTTAAATCCGGTTGAGCATTCGCAACGGTAGGATAACCAGACATAAGACTTACTTCCGTATTTTCCAGCTGGGCTACACCTGCGGGATTCCACAAAAGAGTATTGATATCATTAGCTACTCCGATGAATGCTCCCCCCATTCCTACCGGACGAACAGTGCCTACCTCTTTAAAAATAGCATAAGCAGGAATAACTAATAAATAAAAATTGAGTGTTATTACTACCGCTAAAGAAAAAAATCTATTTGTCCTTTTAGTTACTATTGTTCTGTCATTCATACACTTAACCTTTTTTTAATATTTTTTATACTTATAGACAAAAACCCCGCCACAAAATAATGGCGGGTAAACTCGCCTTATAAACCAACAGGCAGGTAATTTTTACATAATAACACACAATAACAAAAATTATAAGACGTAATTTGCCTAACTCAGCCGTCAAAACTAAATATTATTGTCGTTATTATATCATTTTCAGTCAAAAAATGTCAAGGTTTTCTTTTGTCCCCAAATTCCGATATAGATTTGGGGGGGCACTGCCTAAGAATTCTTTACCTGGATTTTCCACTAAGAAAGTTAAAAT
>JAGLYT010000205.1 GCA_023132075.1 bacterium | reverse complement strand
AGTTATATTACCAAGCCGATTAATCTTCACAAAATGGAATTAACTATTAAAAATTGTTTGCAAAAACAAAGTCTTGAATCAGAAGTAGTTAAATTGAAAGAGATGGTAAATTTATATGAAATGTGTAAAGCTGTAAGTTCGCTTATGGGGTTGGATAAATTACTTGATTCAATTTTAAAATTAGCGGCAAATACCCTAAAGGCGGAAGGTGGTTCAATAATGTTATTTAATGAAGAAAAAGGGGAATTGCTGGTAAAATCAGTTACGGGGTTGGTATCAAAATCGATTATTGGAAAGAGAGTAAAATCAGGAGAGAGAATAGCGGGTTATGTTGCCAAAGAAATTCAGCCGATTTTAATTACCGGAAAATTACAGGACGATCACCGATTTCAACATCTGGAACAGTTTGCCAGTGTAAGTTCAGGAATAAGTGCCCCGTTGCTGACTAAAGGGAAGTTATTGGGTGTAGTTAATTTGTGTAGAAGAGGGGTAGTAAATGAATTTACAAAAAGAGATCTTACATTATTATCTGTTTTTGTTGCACCTACGGCAATTGCTGTGGAAAATGTGAATTTATATGAAGATTTAGATGAATTATTTATTTCTATTGTTAAGTCATTAGCGGCGGCTATTGATGCAAAGGATTCTTATACCCGGGGACATTCTGAACGTGTAACCAAATTTGCGATTATTATTGCCGATGAATTAGGTTTGGATGAAACAAGTAAGAGAAACATACAATTGACCGGATTATTACATGATGTTGGTAAAATTGGTGTATCAAAAGAAATACTTACTAAAAAAGAAAAATTGACGGAAGATGATTGGGGGCAAATTCGTCAGCATCCGATAATGGGGGCAACGATATTAGCGCCTATTAAACAGTTGAAAACAGTTATTCCCGGTATTCGTCATCATCATGAACGATATGATGGTAAGGGGTATCCGGATAAATTAAGGGGGAAAGAAATTCCTTTATTTGCCAGAATTATTGCAATTGCCGACACTTTTGATGCTTTGACTTCGGAACGGCCTTATCGTAATAAAATGTCCCGGGAAATGGCTGTAAAAGAAATAAAAAGATGTTCAGGTAGTCAATTTGATTCTGAGATATTAAATGTTTTTTTGACTGTATATAAAAAAATGGTATAATCTAAAGATTAAATTTCAACCTTTCAAAATACAAATCTTTAATTCCTGCCTTTTATTGAATTGCCCATCATAAAGATTGAAATTCATTTTTTGTCTTTGAAACTTTTATAAATTTTTGTATAATGAACCCGGTAGTTTATATTTGCTTCTACCGGGATAAAATCTATTAAAGGTTTTTAAAATAACAATGTTATCTTTGTCTACAGCGTTTAATATTAAAAAACATACGGATGGTAAAAAATTAGTTGAAGACATTCTATCCATGGGTTTTTACGCGGCTGAGTTAAATGTGGAAGTGGAACGGGATATGCTTCCTCAGATATTATCACAGGTAAAACAGGAAAAAATAAAAATTAGCAGCATACATAACTTTTGTCCTAAACTAAAACATTTTGGTTCCGGACGTTCGGTTTTTAGCGCTTACCGCCTTTCTTCGTTAAACAATGAAGAGAGAAATAAAGCAATTGAACTTACTAAAAGGACAATAAATTTAGCCGATGAGTTTGGTGCTCAGGCAGTTGTTATTCATGCCGGTGAAGTAGAAACACAAGTAAGAGGACAGGAATTATTTCGATATGTAAGAGATTTCGGAAAAACAAAAATTTATTCCATATATAAAGATATTTTTTTTAAAGAAAGAAAAAAGAAATATAAGCCTTATTTGACGGCGGCAATACGTAGTTTAGAGGAAATATCCGAATATGCTGCAAAGTTAAAAATAAAAATTGGTATAGAAAATCGTTTTTACTATAATGAAATTCCCGGTTTTGAGGAAATAGGTGTAATTTTGACGCATTTTAAAGGAGGCAATGTTTATTATTGGCATGATACCGGACATGCACAAATTTTTCAACACCTTGAATTTGTTTCTTCTCATGAAGAATATTTGAAAAGATATGCGGATAAAATGATAGGAATTCATTTGCATGATGTAAAAGGTTTTTCTGACCACAGGGCACCTGGTACAGGGATAGTAGATTTTAAAATGATAAAACAATATTTATCAGAAAAGACAATTAAAGTGGTAGAGGCACATTCTAAATCTTCCGAGACACAGGTAAGAAAATCAGTGGCTTTTTTAGAAAACATAGGGATTAGATAGAAAATTGTGGTAATTAAAAATATAATAAAGAATAGGACTAAAAAATTAATCAGAAAAATGCTTTACAGGAAGAATTTATTTGTGATAAGATAAAGGTGTTTGATTGTTAAAGGTAGAAATTAAGTGGGGGGGGAATTATGTCGGGACATTCAAAATGGGCGGGAATTAAGCATAAAAAAGCAATTATTGATACTAAAAGAGGAAAAACTTTTACAAAAATTATCAAAGAAATTAATATTGCTGCCAGGCAGGGAGGCGGAGATATAAACGGCAATGCGCGTTTGCGTACAACCATAGAAAAAGCTAAAGCCGTGAATATGCCGCAGGATAACATAAAAAAAGCTATCCAGAGAGGGACAGGAGAACTTCCGGGGGTTACTTATGAGGAATTTCTTTATGAAGGATACGGTCCCGGGGGGGTTGCAGTTATGGTTGAAATTACTACTGATAACAAAAATCGTACTTCTTCGGAAATAAAAAGAATTTTTTCCAAACGAGGGGGTAATTTAGGAGAAAGCGGATGTGTTGCCTGGATGTTTTCTCAAAAGGGATATTTTGCTGTTGACAAAACCGGTGTTAATGAGGAAGAGTTGATGTCTCTTGCCCTTGAATATGGTGCGGAAGATTTTTGTGCTGATGAGGAAGATGTCTTTGAAATTATTACATCTCCTTCCGATTTTGAAAAAATGAAAGAAATTCTGGCGACAAAAAAAATAGAAATATCTTCCTGTGAAATAACAAAACAGGCGCATACTCAAATATCCCTGGAGGGAAAAGAGGCTCAACAGATGCTTAATTTGATTGATGAGTTGGAAGAAAACGATGATGTCCAGAATGTTTATACAAACTTTGATATGCCTGAACAAGAGGCGGAAAAAGTCGGGAATGAATAAATTTATGATGCAAAAGGGATATGAATTTATATGATTGTATTGGGAATTGACCCGGGATTGGTAAATACAGGATGGGGAGTAGTCAGTCAGGAAGAAATTATTTCAGGCGAACAAATAAAAGCATATGGTTGTATAAAAACCAGATCCGATTGTTTCCTGCCTCAAAGATT
>JAGLYT010000204.1 GCA_023132075.1 bacterium | reverse complement strand
AAATGCAGCACCAAAAGGTAAAAGACTGATAACAGTAGGATAAGTTACAAAAGCCAATCCCGGTCCTGCCGCTACAACTTTATCCACTCCAACTCCTGTAGTACAGGCTAAATATCCTAACGTGCTAAAAACCGCAAATCCGGCAAAGAAACTTATTCCCGCATCTGCCAGACCGGTAATAAAAGCATTATTAACTACATCCGACTTTTTGGGCAAATAGCTGGCATAGGCAATCAAAACTCCAAACCCTAAACTCAAAGAGAAAAAAATCTGAGAATAAGCCGCCAACCAAACATCCGGTTTAAACAACACTTTAAAATCCGGGTTAAGATAGAACTTTAAGCCCTCCATCGCTCCAGGCAGGGTTATTCCTCTAATTACCAAAACAACCAAACAAATTATCGGCAAGGGAACGGTAATTAACACTACTTTTCCTACACTCTTGGTTCCCTTAATAACACAGAAAAATATGGAAACCCAAACAAATATTAAACCTAAAAAAATAGGCCATCTAATTCCACCTAACTCCCCATGCCCGGAAGAGAGGCCCAGAAAAGTATTAAAAAAGAAATCCTGTGCCGAACTGCCCCAACTAAGCTTTAACGAATATATTAAATAAGAAAAGCACCAACTCATAATTACTGTATAATAAGTCATTACTACAAACCCGATTAAAAGAGCCCACCATCCAATCCATTCATATTTTTGTCTAATTTTAGCAAAAGACTCCGGCGCAGCCCCGTGCATCATTTGACCTATCGCATATTCTAAAATCATCAAAGGAATACCTGCAGTAAATAACGCAACAAAATAAGGGATTAAAAACGCCCCTCCTCCGTTTTGATAGCAAATATAAGAAAATCTCCATACATTTCCCAACCCTACCGCCGAACCAATAGAAGCTAATAAAAAAACTTTTCTGCTACTCCATCTATCTCTCGACTGCTCCATTCTTACCCTTTCTTATTTAAAATAATTTTTTTCTAAATACAATCCAAAATTCTATCTACCAACAAAAGCGAATTTGAAGCGGCATAATTCACAAATTTTTGAAAGTTTATTTCCGCTTTTTCATCAGCTTTATCACTTATCGACCTGATTAACAAACAAGGAATTTTATTTAGATAACAAACCTGAGTTACTGCTCCACCTTCCATTTCAGTGGCTAAAGCATTAAAGGTGTTGTATAACCATTTCTGTTTGCTTTTTGAAATAATAAACTGGTCACCGGTAACCACTGTTCCTTTATGTATCATCGGTTTTCTTGTTTGTTGCAAAAAAACCGTCCCTTCCGGTAAATCATCAATAATTATCTCTCGAGATATTTTCTCCGCTATATTAAACAAAACATTATCTACTTTATAATAAACATCTTCTATTTCCATTTCTCCAAAAGGATAACTGCCGGGCTTAAAAGGAGTCAGTCCCTTACTGTTAATATTCCCATAATCATGTTGTGCTACCCGGGAAGCAATCACTAAATCCCCAATTTCCAAATTGGGAGCTATTCCTCCGGCAATTCCGGTAAAAATTATTTTTTTTATGTTAAAAACAGTTATTAAAAGTTGAGCGGTTACCGCAGCATTTACTTTTCCTACCCCTGATTTAACTAAAACAACCTCTCGTTCTTTTAATTTTCCTACGTAGAAATTTCTTCCCGCTATCTTTTCCTTTTTCTCTAAATTAATTTTATTCTTTAACAAATTTATTTCTTCTTCCAGAGCCCCTATAATTCCAATCACTTAAACCATCCCCCCATTTTTATAAACCTTAACCTATTTTTTTTACTGCAATCAATAACATCAACTACATTCTATATGACAATTTAACAAAAACCCAACGCCCCGCCTGAAAAATTCTGTAATCCACTCTTAACAAAAAGATCACTGAAAATCTAAAACTATCTTATTATCCTCTCCGCTACTCCATTTTATAATTTATAATATTCTCTAAATTCAAGAGAGTTATCAATCTGTTTTCTTTTTCAAATTCTATTTCCCCTTCTATAAAGCCGACTTTGCTTTTTTCCAGGGTAGACAAGGGAGGAACTATCCCCGACGGTAAAAAATTAACAATATCTCCTATTTTATTCACCCAGAAACCAACCAGTTTTTTATAAGCATCCACTATAACAATATGAGGTTTATTCAAAAGCTCTTCCTCTTTAGGTAAATCCAGCATTTTTCTTATATCAATAACAGCCACAATTTCCCCTCGTAAATTAATTATTCCCATTACACATCTGGGAGCAAAGGGAACCCTGGTTATGTTAGAAAGGCACAAAATTTCTTTTACAAATTTTATCCTTAACCCATACCATTCTTCCCCTAAAGAAAAACTCAATATTTGTCTCACCCTCTTTTTACTTTTACTGACTTGTTTCGTTCCGGCAATATTAATTGCACGTTCATGTAAAATAGATTTAGTTACTTCCGTAATTTCGCTTTTTTCTTTTTTCTGTTCTTTTATTTTTTCACGATTTACTTTGGCGAGAAAAGCTTTTTTTTGAAAATTAAAAATTTTATTTAAATCCAAAACAAATACTATTTCTTTTCCTAATTTAGCCACGCCGGAAAGAAATTGAGTAAGTGATAGTCCATCCGAAGGAGTCTCTATCAGCATAGAATCAATCTTTAATACTTCATTTACTCTATCTACAATCAACCCTGTTACTAACTTCTCTATCCGTACTATTATTATATGCAATTGAGTGACATCTTTTTCTTTTCTTTCAATATTACACACTTTTCCCAAATCAATTACCGGAACAATCTTACCCCTCAGATTAATAACTCCCTCCACAAAATCCGGGCTGTCAGGTAGAGAAGTAATTTCCACCATTTCCAGAATTTCCTGTATTCCTCCTATCTCTAAGCCAAACTTAAGGTTACCCACAGTAAAACAAAGTAATTCCATCCGATTAAGCATTTTCATAAATCCCCTTTATCCCTTTTACTCTATGGTCAAACCCCTCTCATCATCTCTGCTTGTTTTTTGTAATTGCCCAATAAACTCGTACTGAGTGTAATCGAAATATCAGGCTTTCTTTAGTCTTTTATCTGTTTAAGTCATAACTAATAATTTATAACTGTAATTATCTGTTGTCTATGAACTATCGACTGCTGGAGCCCATTCGATTTCTCTCAGGATAAACTCAGCAACAATCTCGCCAGTCAGCAAGGCAAATCTTTTTCCTTTGTCTTTAACTAACCAATCTAAACTAATTTAAACCAATATAACCAATGCACCACCTTTTTACTTTGTGCCTTTTTATTCTTTGACTTATCTGTCTATTAACTATCAATTGTTTTATCCTCTATTTATTCTCTTTTTCATTGTAATAAAAAGGTATT
>JAGLYT010000203.1 GCA_023132075.1 bacterium | reverse complement strand
TAAGTTGTGATTATGAAGATATTGGTCGTCAGGGAGGGGAATTGTTCTGGCAAGTATTAAATGGGGCAAAACCGGCTACTTTACCTGTTTCTTTACCCAGAAAAGCTTTGTTATCAGTGAATGCCCGGGTTGCTGAACGGATGGAAATAGACATTCCTACTCAGGTTTTAGAGGAAGCACATAAAATTTTTAATTAAATAATAAGATTTAGAGGTTTATATATTTTCTTTGAACTCGTTCATTCTCAGGAATGCTCATTTTTTTAACACTTATTTTTGCTGAAATTAGCCAAATTATTCAAAATACATTTCTTTTTTATTTTCTAATTTTTTTTATTTATATTATTCCACATTATTTATGAATGCCCCGTTTTTTTCGTGTTTAAATTGGATTTCATATATTTGTTATAGATAAAATTGGAGGTAGAATAGATTAGTTGTTGATTTATTTTTTTCAAAAAAATATTAGTAAGGTTTTATTTCAAAAGGTCCTTTTCAATTATCGATAGAAAGTTCGACAAGTTTTGCTGTTACTCCGGATAAGAGATTTAATTTTCTGGTAAATTCTTCTTTTTTTTCGTTTTCTCCCACTAAATCCAGGATAATTAAGCCGCTTTCCGAACAATTTTCCATTACGCCATCATGTATTCCCAGTCTTGTTTTTATTAAACATCCCCATTGAGTAAGAATTTTTTGTACATTAACGGCAGATTCTTTTCTTTTTCCTAATAAAATAATTAAGATATTTTTTGTCATAAAATATACTCCTCTTGTGTGGAATACGAAATTAATTTTCCGTTTAAAATTAATATACGGTGAATTATTTAATCAAACTCATAGAATTTTCCAATTCAACCAAATCGAAATCGGTATTAACGCAACCATCTTTAGTTAAAGGAACGAATTGAACAATAATACCATGTTTTTCACATTCAGTCATACCGATTAAGCCTTCGTAAAAGCAGGCTATTCCGATAAGTGCTTTAGGATGAACCTCTTTAATTATTTTTGAAATGACACTTCCGCCTTTGAGCAGGTACACTCCTTTGTAACCCAATTTTTCTGCTTTTCGGATAATCCGGGTAATTTTACACGCACCGCAATGCTGACATTCATATAATGTGCCGATTTCTTTAGCTTTACATTGGTCAATGTTGCGAAGACACTGAGGCAACAGAATTATCCTTTCCGAAAAAGGAATTGCTGCAAATTTCGGAATATTTTTTTTGCTTTTTTGAATAACGGAGGTTTTGTAAAATTCCCGCAAATCAGTTCCTTGCGGGTCAGACCCTTTTAGAATACTAATTAACTCCGTGAATTTGTCTGCCGTTTTCTGATGATTTCGTTTTTTCTTAAAATGATTGATTAGTTTTTTAAACAAAGGCCTATTCTCCGCATAAGTGATTGTTTTCTCAGTCTGAAACAACCCTATTCTAAATTATCCGGATAATTTTTGTCAAGAGCAAAAAGGAGATTTTTTAAATGTTTGACATTTATTATGAATTATGGCATAATTTCTTCTCAAAAGGAAACTGCTTTTTGACGTAATAATAGGGTCTGTAGAACAATTAAGCGGGGTAATAAGCGAAGATAATTTATAAGGGAAAAAGAAAAAATGGCTCAAAAAAGGGTAAAGGTAAAATTTCTTTCGATGACCAATGATGCGGTTAATTTGATTTATTCGTCCTGCAGGCAATGTTATTCAGACAAGTTTGCTGCTGATGTTTTTTATAAAAAGGGCGAAAAAAATCTTGTCGGGCACAGAAAAAAAGAAGATTTTATAAAAAAGATAATTAAATCCGGGCACGAAAGTCCTCTGGAGCATGTGAGTTTTTCTTTTGCAGTAGAAGGAATATCCCGTGCCTGCAGTCATCAGTTGGTAAGACATCGTTTAGCTTCTTATTCTCAGCAAAGTCAACGATATGTTCGGGCAATAGATTTTGATTACATTATTCCTTCCTCTATTAAAAATGATTCAGAACTTCTAAAGGTATTTGAAAATTCAATTTACGCTTGTCAGGAAGGTTATAAACGGCTGATTGAGTTATTTGAGGCAAAAGGGATTGTAAAAGAACGAGCAAATCAGGATGCCCGTTTTTTACTTCCCATGGCGGTAGAGACTAAAATTGTAGTTACGATGAATTGCAGGGAATTAGTACATTTTTTTAAGGTCAGATGTTGTAATCGTACACAATGGGAATTGCGTAACCTGGCTAATAAAATGTTAAAAATAACAAAAGAAAAGATTCCTTGTGTTTTTAGTCTGGCGGGAGCAAAGTGTGAAAGTTTAGGGTATTGTCCCGAAGGAGAAAAGTTTAATTGTGGGAAATATCCTCCTGGACCGAAACTAAAATAGTATGAGTTGGGGGGGGCTGAGAAGAAGGGCTTGATTTGTCGGGAGTAGTTTTTTTGATATTATTTAAAGAATATGGGGGGGTGTTGGGGTTATGAAAATTTTAGTTACCGGAGGCGGCGGGTTTATTGGTTCTAATTTAGTATTAAGTCTTAAAAATTCGGGATATGAAATAACTGTAATTGATAGTTTTTTATCCGGTAATATTAAGAATTTAGAGTATTTTACGGGAGAGACAATTAAGGCGGATATTTCCACTTTGGATTTAAATAAAAAATTTGTTAATCAGCACTTTGACGTGATTGTTCATCTGGCTTCAATTACCGACACGACTTTTAGTGATGACCGGGAGATGATCAGAATGAATGTTGATGGATTTAAGAATGTATTAAATTTCGCTAAAGAGAAGGGGGCAAAATTAGTTTATGCTTCTTCGGCAGGAACTTATGGGCGTGGAAAAATTCCGATGCAGGAAGATCAAATCCCTGAACCGTTGAATGCCTACGCTCTTTCCAAAAAAATGATGGATGATTTAGCAAGAAAAGAAATGGAAAATATAATAATTATAGGATTAAGATATTTTAATGTTTATGGTCCGGGAGAAGAATATAAAGGGAAATCAGCAAGTATGATTTATCAACTTTTTCAACAAATAAAAGCGGGAAAAAATCCGAGAATTTTTAAATATGGGGAACAGAAAAGGGATTTTATTTATGTAAAGGACCTAAATGAAGCAAATTTAAAAGGGATAAAATCGGAAAAAAGTTGTATTGTAAATGTTGGTACGGGTACGGCAATTTCTTTTAACCAAATTATTAAAATTTTAAATCATAATTTGGGACTAAATCGGGAATGTGAATATTTTGATAATCCTTATGATTTTTGTCAAGATGAGACTCGGGCAGACACCTTTATGGCGGAGGATTGTTTAGGATTTAAAGCTAAATACGACATAGAAGAGGGGATAGAAGATTATTGTTCTTCTCTTTTGAATAAATAAAG
>JAGLYT010000202.1 GCA_023132075.1 bacterium | reverse complement strand
TGGTTGATGAATATCAGGATACGAATCACGCCCAATATAGTTTAGTGAAACTGCTGGCCGGTAAATATAATAATCTCTGTGTAGTAGGGGATGAAGACCAGAATATTTATTCTTTCCGCGGTGCTGATATTAGAAATATCCTGGAATTTGAAAAAGATTATAAAAATGCCAGGGTAATAAAACTGGAACAGAATTATCGTTCTACCACCAATATCCTTGATGTTGCCTGGAAGGTAGTAAAAAATAATCAATCCCGAAAAGATAAAAAATTATGGACACAAAAACCTGAGGGTGCACCTGTTTTTTATCAGGAAACAGCTAATGAATTACAGGAATCTTCCGGGGTGATTTCTGAGATCAAAAGATTGATGAGTGAAGAAGATTACAGTTACCGGGATTGTGCTATATTTTATCGCACCAATGCCCAATCACGTGTACTGGAAGATGCTTTAAGGAAAGAAAATATTTCTTATGTAATAGTTGGAAATATCAGATTTTATGATCGGGCGGAAGTCAAGGATATCCTTGCTTATTTAAGAGTAATAGTTAATCCTCTGGATTCATTGAGTTTAAAAAGAATAATTAATATTCCCAATCGGGGCATAGGAAAAGCGGCAATGGGTTGGATAGAAAATTATGCTGCCGTAAATAAAATATCGAGTTTCCAGGCAATAGACAGAATAATAACAGAGGAAAACCCGGAAAAAGGAAAGAAGGGGCTTTCTAAAAAAGCAGCTGCCGGAATGAGAGAATTTTTAAAATTGGTAAAAAAGTTTATTATGGAAAAAGAAAATTTAAGAGCAGGGGAATTAATCGGGCAATTGATCAGTGAAAGTGGATATTTGCAAAAATTGGAAGAAGAAGATACTATTGAAGCTCAGGGAAGAATAGAAAATATAAAGGAATTGGTTTCTGCTGTTTGGGAATATGAGGAAATGGCAGAAGATAAAAGTATTGATGGATTTTTAGAACAGGTTTCCTTAGTTAGTGGTTTGGATTCGTGGCAGGAAGGTCAGGATTATGTTACTTTAATGACTTTGCATTTGGCTAAGGGGTTAGAATTTCCGGCTGTTTTTATGACCGGGATGGAAGAAGGGTTGTTCCCCCATTCTGAAGCAAATTTTGATGATACGGAATTAGAAGAAGAAAGAAGGCTTTGTTATGTGGGGATGACCAGAGCGGAAGAAAGGCTTTATTTAACCAGTAGTGCTTCCCGTCGTCTTTATGGACAGAGCAGATGGAATGTTCCTTCCCGTTTTATAGCAGAAGCAGGCCTTAGTTCCGGGGCTGTGTTTGAGGATGATTACGTTCCGTTACTGACCGGGGAGAAAGTTTTAGAAAACAATAATGATGAAAAGAGCTATGATGTTGAATGGTCTGTAGGTGATATGATTTCCCATTCTGAGTTTGGAGAAGGAAGAATTATTAAATGCAGCGGGGATGGAGAGGATTTAAAGGTAGAGGTCTTGTTTAAAACCGGAGAAAAAAAGAAGCTTATGGCAAAATATGCACCGTTAGAGTCAATATAAATAATAGATGAATCCGTCAAAAATAAGAAAAAGGGGGAAAGATGGGAACAACCTTAAAGGATATAAATTATATTGTGAAATTAGCTCGTTTAGAATTAAATGAAAAAGAAAAAGATGCTCCGGATTTAAATCACATTTTGTTTTACCTGAACAAGGCAAGTGAATTAAATGGTAAAGATGTTAAAGCTGAAGAAACAGAAGAAATGAGAGGAGGAGAAATGGGAATAACCTTAAAGGAAGTGGATTATATTGCCGAATTAGCCCGTCTGGAATTAAATAAACTGGAGAGGGAACAATATACTAATGATCTAAATCAAATTTTATCTTATGTAGATAAATTAAACGAATTAAATACCAATGGAGTTGACCCGACCACTCATGTGGTGGAATTGACTAATGTATTAAGAAAAGATAGAAGGGAACCTCCTTCTGTCCAGGGGAAAATATTAAATAATGCTCCGGAAGTAGAAAACGGCTGTTTTAAAGTAAAAAACATAATTGAATAAATAATCTTGAATATTATCGTGGTCATTTCTGCGGACAGACTGTGTCACAATCAAATTTTTGTGTGGTAGCCGCAACCTTTAGGTTGCGTTATCGTTGGATATTTTTCGCAGGCTTAAAGCCTGCGACTATCATAAAAGCTTTATTTTAAACGTTATATTAACTATTAAATCAAAAGAAGGTAACAATGCAAATTAATAAACTTACGGCACATCAATTAAAGGATTTAATCAGGAAAAAAGAAATTTCTGCAGAAGAGATTATTACCGCTGTTTACGACCGGATAGAAGAAACAGAAAAGGATATCGGTGCGTATGTCTCTTTGACTAGAGAAAAAGCTTTTTTACAGGCAAAAGCAGTTGATAAAAAAATTAAAAACGGCGAACAAATAGGTAACCTGGCCGGTATTCCTATGGCCATTAAAGATAATATGTGTATTGAAGACGGGAAAACTACCTGTTCCTCCAAGATTTTAGAAAATTTTGTTGCTCCTTATAATGCTACGGTAATAGAAAAATTACAAGCCGCAGATGCTGTCTTTATCGGAAAAACTAATATGGATGAATTTGCTATGGGTTCGTCAACGGAGAATTCAAGTGTAAAGACAACTAAAAATCCTTGTGATTTAACCCGGGTTCCCGGGGGGTCTTCCGGTGGTTCGGCTGCTGCTGTAGCCGGTAATGAAGCTATATTAGCCATAGGTTCGGATACAGGAGGTTCTATCAGACAGCCGGCAGCTTGCTGCGGGGTAGTCGGGATGAAACCTACTTACGGCAGGGTTTCCCGTTATGGACTGGTAGCTTTTGCTTCTTCCCTGGATCAAATTGGTCCTCTGACCAAAGATGTTACTGATTCAGCTCTCTTGCTCAATGAAATTAGTGGATACGATGAAAAAGATTCTACATCCATCAATGTTTCTGTTCCGGATTATACCGCTTGTTTGACTAAAGGGGTTAAAGGTTTAAAAATAGGTATTCCCCGGGAATATTTCATTGAAGGGATGAATAGTGAAGTAAAATCAGCGGTGGAAAAAGCAATAAAGGTTCTGGAAGATTTAGGTGCAGAAACCCGGGAGGTATCTTTACCCCATACAGAATATGCAGTAGCCGTTTATTATCTTATCGCTACTGCCGAAGCCAGTGCCAATCTTGCCCGCTATGACGGGGTGAAATACGGATACAGAACAGATTCCAAAGGTGATATTTCCTTATTGGATATGTATAAAAAAACACGGGGAGAAGGGTTTGGTGCAGAGGTTAAACGGAGAATAATGTTGGGAACTTATGTTCTTTCCTCAGGATATTACGATGCTTATTATCTGAAAGCACAAAAAGTAAGAACAAAGATAGTAGAAGATTTTAATAATGCTTTTAATCA
>JAGLYT010000201.1 GCA_023132075.1 bacterium | reverse complement strand
GGTGGATATCTTTATGCCTGGAATGGCAAAACGGGAGAAAAAATATGGGAAGAACCTTTTAAAATAGGGACCAAAATAATATCCTCCCCTTCGATAATAGATATAAACGGAGATGGGGCCAAAGATATTGTTATTGGTTCGAATGACTCTTGCCTTTATATTGTTGATGGGCCTACGGGTAAATTGATTTATAAAAGTGAAATACTAGGGGGAGATTTACGTTCTTCTCCGGCAGTGTATGATTTAAATCAGGATGGTTGGTTAGATGTTGTAATTTGTTCTGAACAGGGAACGGTTTATTTTATTTATTCCCCTCTTAATGAAACCAGAATAGAAGAAAAGACTGTAGTGGGGAATATTTATTCTTCACCCATGGTATTTTTGGATGGAGGAAAGGCGAAAACAGTTATTGGAACTATTGAAGGGAAATTATATTTTTTTGACAGTGAATCGGAAATAGAAAATGTTATTTATCTTACGGAGGTGATAAATAAGAATTTAGGTGTTTATTTACCGCTTAACGAAATAACTCCTACGGCAGCAGAGGGTGATTTAGATGGAGATCAAGTCCCTGATGTCGTAATTGCCGACAAACAATACTATGTATCAGTAGTGAGAGGTGATGTTAAAGAATTGCTTTGGGACCCTTATTATATTGAGCCAATTTCAGAAAAAGTTTCTCCTTTTTATTATTCCTCACCGGTTTTAACGGATTTAGACGGAGATAACAAGTTGGATATTATTGTTGCCAGTTGTAACGGATGTGTATTTGCAATAAAGGGGAGTTCCGGGAAGCTTCTCTGGAAATATGATACAGGGGTAGAAAACAGAATAATTTCTTCGCCTGCATTAGCTGACATGGATAAGGATGGGATAGCGGATATAATATTTGGTAATGAAGATGGCAATTTATATGTTTTGAGAGGAAAAGCCGATCTTTCTGGCAAAGTAAATCGTCTTTTATTTCAAGAAAAAATTTCATCTATTCCCATCACTTCTTCTCCTGCAATAGGGGATGTTAATGGAAATGGGTATCTCGATGTTGTGTGTAGTCGCATGGATAATAAAATAGGAGTTTATTCAACTAACACAAAAGTATTTAAAAACCAGCTGGTTTGGCCGATGTTTCATTCCAATTCACGGCATTCTGGAAGGTACTCTTTTGAGAATGAAATACTTCCTTTTATTTTTAATTTTATGGAGGGATTTTTTTTAGTGTTAATGACGGTTTTTGCGAATTTGCTTATTATGAAAAGAAAAAAAGAAAAAAGGCCTCCTCTTTTATTTAAAAAAAAGGAAAATGGAAATAACAATGCTAAGTAATATTGGCTAGGATTAGGATGTGTTTTAAAGTCAGGGGTGAAATGCTGTTTCGAAAAATTAAATTTTTTTTTAAATGGAAATTAATGATTAAATAGTATAAAAGGAGAAAGTTTTATGTTGGTGAGAATGGCTTCCATGACCGATGTGGGAAAAAAACGCTCTTTAAATGAAGATGTGATAGGGGAATATGCAAATGGAGGCCTTTATCTTGTTTGTGATGGAATGGGGGGGCAGGCGGCAGGAGATTTGGCTAGTGCTGTAGCGGTAGAAACAATCATAAATTATATAAAGCTAATAAAAAATGAAAATTTTTCCTCCTTGCGCCCGGAGTTGAAGGGGTTCTCTCTTTCATCTAACGCATGCAATTTGGTCGAAGCAATTCGTCTTGCTAATCGTCGAATATTTAGACTTGCTGTTAAATATCCTTATTTGCGTGGTATGGGAACGACTGTTGTTTCTGTGTTACTCGATGGAAATAATATTTGTATAGCACATGTAGGTGATAGTAGAATTTATAGAGTAAGAAAAGGGAAAATAGAGAGGGTAACTCAAGATCACTCATGGGTTAATGAGTTACTTCAAGATAGAGAAATAAATGAGGAGGAAGCTAAAAATTTTAAACAAAAAAATGTAATTACGCGTGCCCTGGGAACGAAACAAACAGTTAGGGTAGATATAAAAATGGAACCTATTTTCAATAATGATTTGTTTATTCTTTGTTCCGATGGCCTTACGGCAGTGGTAGAAGATGAAGAAATTTATCGAACTGTTGTAGAATCGAAAGGAGATATAAATTTATTATGTGGAAGGCTTATTGGTTTAGCTAACGAAAAAGGAGGACCTGATAATATTTCTATTGAAGTTTTAATGCTCAAAAATGATGAAAAGGGAATAGTTAATCGAAAGAGCAATTTTTCCGAACCCGTGATTACAATACCCGAAGAGGACGGTGAAGTTTTACAAATTGAAGATGAATTATTAGCAAAAATGTATAGTGAATCGGATGATGAAAAAATAGGGGTATTAGTAAATAAGAAAAAAAGATGGCAAAATCCTTTGTTTTTTAGTGGAATTGTTTTGGTGTTTAGTTTTTTAATGGTAATCATTGTTTTGTTGTGTAAAAATCCTGAGAAAAAAGAAGTAAAAAAAGTTTCGTTTACCAAAGAAGAAATTATTTTCGGCAAGGTGAAAATTGACACTGTTCCATCTGGATCAATAGTATTTGTTGATGGACTAAAGTCACTGAAAAGAACCCCTGCGGAATTAAGTTTACCCGAGAGAAGAGAAAAACCTTATAAAATAACTCTAAAAAGGATTGACTATAAGGATAAAAGTATCAATGTGTTTATTGTGGCTAATGATGAAATTAAGATTTATGAAACCTTAGTCCCTCAGGCACAGATTAATTTTGTTTTAGGGTTTGAAAAAGAATTACCTTTGGATGCGGAAATCTATATAGATAATCAACGATTAAGCTTGGATATTGAACAATTGCGTGTGATTCAGACAAAAGATTTGGCAGAAGGAAATCATTCGATTAAAGTTAAAAAAGGGGATGAAGTTTTATGGATGAAAACTTTTTCTCTTGCCTTGGATCAAGTTAAAAGTGTTGTCATTGAATAAAAAAGGTGGTTGTGAAAAATATTAGGGGGAATGGGATGGATAAATGTAAGTTATGCAATAAGCAGACAGATAGGGTTATTTTATGTCCTATTATTAAACATAATATTTGTTTTGAATGTTGTTTTGCTATTTCTTCCGGGAGGGAGGGGATAATTGCTCAGCTGAGAGATAGATATAAAATTGATCGGGATAGTATTCTTTCTGGGTGTGATCGTTGTATTTCTGACAGGCCGATATCGGGATTAGAGGAAGAAAGTGAGAGAGAACAAGAATTGGCTCAGATGTTTGAAGAACAAAAAAAAGTAGAAACATTTATAGAACCGGAGAAAGGAAATAGTAAGAAAAGAAATTTTTTTGCAAGACTCAAAGAAGAAGCAAAGAAACGAAAAGAAAAAAAGGGTAAATCTTCCGGGAAGCAAAAAGAGGAAGAAATGCGCAGGAAGGAAGAGGAAGAAAGAATAGCAGCTGAAGAGGAAGAGATGCGCAGGAAGGAAGAGG
>JAGLYT010000200.1 GCA_023132075.1 bacterium | reverse complement strand
ATTTTTAAAAAGACAGAGCGGTAAAGTATTATTTTGGCTTTTAGAAAGGGAAAAGATTACGAAAAGAAAGACAATTTGACAGGTCTTTTTTTTTGATATATAATGCTTAAAGTTTAGGCAAAACAATGATTAATATTTCCATAATTGATAAAGACAAAAAAGTATCTTTAGTAATCGTTAAAGCTCTTAATGATGCCGGCTATTGTATAAGAAAGATCGGAAGGAAACAAGAGAAAGAAATAATAGAAATAGAAGAGAAAAAAGTTTCTTTTGAACAATCGGTTAAAGAGCTGGAAGATTTTTTTATTCAAACTAAAGAAAAAGAGGTATATAAATTTATTTTAATGGCAATAGAAAAACCTTTAATTGAAGATGTGTTAAGAAAATGTGAGGGAAACAAATTGCAGGCAGCACAAATTTTGGGAATAAACCGGAATACTCTACATACTAAAATTAAAAAGTTGGGAATTAAAGTAGAAAGATGGAGAAAATAATGAAAAGCACATTTTTTCCTAAAAAACAAGGACTATACGACCCACAATTTGAAAAAGATTCCTGCGGTGTAGGATTTGTGTGTGATATAAAAGGCAGGCAATCCAACGAGATGCTGCATCTGGGGATACAAACCCTTAATCGTCTCTTGCATCGTGGTGCTACCGGTGCGGATCCTGAAACCGGAGATGGTGCAGGTATTCTTATTCAAATACCCGATGAGTTTTTCCAAAAAGAAACTCAAAAAATAGGAATTGATTTACCCCCATTAGGTGAATACGGTACGGGTTTAATATTTTTTCCCCCCGATGAAAAAGAGCGGAAATTATGTAAAGATTTTTTTACAAAAATAATCGGACAAGAGCAGCAAAAACTTTTAGGATGGCGCAGGGTTCCGGTGGATGACTCCAGCATCGGTAAAACTGCCCGCCAGACTCAACCGGTGATTGAACAAATTTTTATTGCTAAAAACCCGAAGGTCAAAAGACAGATAGATTTTGAAAGGCGTCTTTATGTAATCAGGAAACAAATAGAAAATATTATTCGTTCTTCCGATTTAAAACAAAAATCATATTTTTATGTTAATAATATTTCCTCTCGTACTTTTGCTTATAAAGGGCTATTAATTTCTAATCAACTGGAAAACTTTTTTCTGGATCTTAAAGATAAAAGCTTAAAAACCGCTCTTTGTTTAGTACATGCGCGCTATAGTACCAATACTTTTCCTACCTGGGATTTGGCTCAGCCATTCCGGTTTTTAGCTCATAACGGAGAAATTAATACCTTACAGGGTAATATTAATTGGATGCGGGCCAGAGAAGGATTATTACAAAACGAAGTTTTGAATAAGAGGGATATTGAAAAAATAAAACCTATAATTGTTCCGGATGGAAGTGATTCAGCAACGATAGATAATGTATTTGAATTACTTGCTTTAACCGACAGATCTCTCCCTCATGCAATGATGATGCTCATTCCCGGGGCCTGGCAGGAAAATAAATTAATGAATAAAAAGTTAAAAGATTTTTATAAATATCATGCCTGTTTTATGGAGCCCTGGGATGGACCGGCTGCCATTGCTTTTAGTGACGGGGTTAAAATCGGTGCTGTATTAGATAGAAATGGTTTGCGCCCGGCACGTTATATTGTAACTAAGAAAAATTTTGTGGTTATGGCGTCGGAAGTAGGGGTTTTAGATATAGCTCCGGAAGATATTCTTTTATCAGGGAGGTTGGAGCCGGGGAAAATATTTTTTATCGATACGGAAAAAGGAAAAATTGTTGAGGATAATGAAATAAAATTCGAAATGGCAGAAAGGCATCCCTATGGCCATTGGATGAAAGAGCAGATGGTTGATCTTGATAAAATGCCGGTAGTTAAAAATACCCAAAAAATTATGCAGGATAGAGTAACATTTTTAAAAGCCTTTGGTTATACCCGTGAAGATTTAAAGTTTATTATCAAATTTATGGCTGAAAACGGAGAGGAACCTACGGGTTCGATGGGGGATGATACCCCTCCTGCAATTTTATCTAAAGAACCGGAGCTTCTTTATAATTATTTTAAACAACTCTTTGCCCAGGTAACTAATCCAGCCATTGATCCTATAAGAGAAAACTTAGTAATGAGTCTGGAAAGTTATATCGGTTCTGAAAAGAATATTTTAGCAGAGACATCTTTACATTGTCATAAATTAAGAGTAAAGAAACCTGTTTTGACTAACGAAGAGTTAGAAAAAATACGCAACATAAAAAAGAATGATCTTAAAACAAAGACTATTTCCGTTTTGTTTTCCACTAAAAACAAAGATAATAAGGAATTTATAAAAACCCTGGATAAAATATGTGCAGAGGCAGTTATGGCAATCGAAGAAGGATATACTTTTATTATTTTAAGTGACCGGGGTGTGAACAAAGAATATGCGGCAATACCGATTCTTTTAGCTTTGGGAGCCGTACATCATTATTTAGTAAAGAAGGCTTTGCGTTCTCAAATTGGAATCATAATAGAAAGTGCGGAACCACGCGAAGTTCATCACTTTGCTCTCCTTTTTGGATACGGTGCTGATTGTATTAATTCTTATTTGGCCTATGATGCAATTAAATATTTAATAGATGAGAACCGGATAGAATTAGATTATGATATTGCTTTGAGTAATTATAGAAAAGCTGTTGATAAAGGAATACTTAAAATCCTTTCGAAGATGGGGATATCAACCTTACAAAGTTACAAAGGTGCTCAGATATTTGAAGCACTGGGTTTAAAGGAAGAGATAATTAACAGGTGTTTTTTAGGAACGGTTTCCCGTATCGGCGGAGCAGGGTTTGATGTTATTATTAAAGAAACTCTTTTGCGCCACGAAAAAGCCTATTCCCAAAAAAAAACAACAACTTCTTCTTATCTGGATGCCGGTGGTGTGTACCAATGGAAAAGAAACGAAAAGTTTCATTTATGGAATCCCCGGAGTATTTCTGCTTTACAGAATGCAGTCAGACAAAATAGTTATTCCGGGTATAAAGAATTTGCCCGTACGATAAATGACCAGTCAGAAAATCCTGCTACTCTACGCAGTTTATTTAAATTTAAAAAAACCAGAGTGATACCAATAAACAAAGTAGAACCGGCAGAAAAAATCCTAAAACGTTTTGTTACCGGAGCGATGAGTTTCGGGTCTATTTCCAAAGGAGCGCACGAAAGTATTGCTATTGCGATGAATCGATTAGGTGCCCGTTCCAATACAGGAGAAGGGGGTGAAGATTCTGCACGATTTAAGCCCTTGACTAATGGTGATTTTAAGCGTAGTGCAATAAAACAGGTTGCTTCAGGAAGATTCGGAGTGACTACGAATTATTTGGTAAATGCTGATGAATTACAAATAAAAATAGCACAGGGGGCAAAGCCCGGGGAAGGGGGACAGCTTCCCGGGCATAAAGTAAGCCCTGCTATTGCCCGAATTCGCTATACTACTCCGGGAGTAATTTTGATTTCTCCTCCACCCCATCACGATATTTATTCTATTGAAGATTT
>JAGLYT010000020.1 GCA_023132075.1 bacterium | reverse complement strand
TCTCTATCAATAGCTAACATCTTATCTCCGGTTTTTGAAATGATGAAACAATGCTCATACATTTCTCCGGGACGCATCACAACAAGCCAATCAAAAACCTGTAGTTTTTGAAGAGATAAAATTTCTCCGGGAGTCATTTCTTTAATAAACGGTTTTTTCTTGCGTAGTATGTCATAAAAGCCTATTTTTTGAATTGAACCAAAAACCTCTCTCCCATTAATTGGCAAAGCAACCCCTTTAAGAACCGGGACACTGACGCCCAACAATTGAGCAAGATCTGAAACAATTTTAGCATTTTCCACTTCTCGTTGAGTATTTGTTTTAAACGACCATAAATTATTTTCTGTATCTTTGACTAAATATTTTTCACTATTCCCGGCTATGGTATTCTGGGTTTCTGCTAATTCAAAAGTCATTGTTCTAATTAGCTTCTCATTTAATTCTCGTTCTTCTTTAGCTAATTTTGTAATTTCTCCAATTAAATCTCTTCCCTCTACGCTAAAACTAAGACAGATAATACACATTCCAATAAAAAAAAAATTTATTTCACTACTTGATTTAATAAACATTCTTTACCCTTCTCATCTATTTTATATCCAAACTCTTTTGCTTTATTAAAATGTTCTTGTGCTAATGCCATATCTTCTTTTATTAAATATGCTAATCCCAATATATAATGATGTCTTCCATTTAAAGTGTTCATTCTCACCGATTCTAAATATTCTTCTTTGTCCTTATATGTTTTTTTTTCCTTTATTTCGTCAAAATGAAAATGTTTCCTGCCGTATTCAGCATCTAATTTATCCACTCTTTTAAATTCCTTTAAACTTTTATCTGCATCTTTCATTATTAGATAAAGAACTCCTAAATTCAAATGTGTCCCCACCGATTCAGGATTAATCATTGCTGCTTTTTTATAAGCATCAATAGATTTTTTTAATTCAAATCCTTCCCCAAATCTTTGCCATTGTCTGTTGTGTTCATAAATCAATCCTAGTAACATATAGCTTTTATAGGCAATAAAGTTGTTTTTATTTAAACTAATTGCCTTATTGCAATACCTGATTATTTCATCCCTGTCATTCTTAAAACTACAGACCAATGCCATTCCTAAACATTTCAAATCAACATCCTTTATTTTTTCAAGATAATTTAAATCTAACAACAATATTCCGTGCAAAACTCTATGTTTTAATTGCAATTGATCTTTTTCTATACAATTTTTATACTCTTTTGAAAGAAGTTCCATTTTTTCATAATAGTTTCCCCACACAGAATGCAAAATAGAATCTAAACGCAAAAAAATATCCTCCTCATCCCTTGTAAACTTTCCTTTATGTTTCACAAACGATTTTCTCTTTTCTTTATATACGGCTCTCAAATTGTATTCCAAATCAAATATTTTTCTATCATTTATCCGATGAGGGTGCAGCGTGATTAATTTAATTTCTTTCCTCATAGGAAAATTCTCTACAATTTTTTTTATATATTTTTTTCTAACCTCTTCAATATACAAATTTATTGCTAATTTCTCATAAACACTTACTTTTTTCTTTTCCAAACATTCCAATTTTTCTATCACATTTTTAATATAGACCAAACTTCTCTCTTTATCCACCCAATTTAATTTATCTACTATATCCCACGCATCTTCTGAAGAAATAGCTGTAATATTATTTTGTCGTGTTTTTTTTTGAGCTTTTAAGTTTTTAAGCAACTGTCTTTTTTCTAAGACATTTTTTTTAATCTTTTCCAAAACCAATTCAGAATATGCTTTTTTATCTGCGTTATCTGCTATTAAAAATTGTTTTCCTTGCAATACAGACAATCTCCTATAACTTTTTTCGAAATAAATTTTCAGATTTTTTTTCCGCAAAAAAAACTCATCTATTAATTTATTTTCATTACATAACCGTAAGAGTATTTTTCTTAATTTACAATTTTTTATGCTTTGTATATACTTAATAAAATTGAAAGATTTTTTAAAATCAATATTTATTTCGTCAGCTATACATTTTTTCCAATAATTCATGTACCATGCATTATTCCATGGATTTTCACTTAAAGAACTTCCTTTCATCTCGCTTAAGGACAAATCTTTATCTATGGCAACAATTTCATCTGTTTTTGGTTTAATAAAAAAATGGTCAGAATCCGGATCTCCATTAAAAATTAACCAATCGAAAATTTCATGGTATTGTATGTCCTCTATCTGTGTATTGCTTAATTCACTAATTTTCACATCACAAAGTTCTTTAGTGTCAGAAATAAATTTTTGAATTGACCCATAACGTAATTTCCCATTAATCGGTAAATTAATTTCGTAAAGTACCGGAGTAGAAATAGCCAATAATTGTGCCAGGAGATACACACATCTGGATATTTTTACTCTTTTAGTCTTTGAAAACGGATAAACTTTAAATAGCCACAAATCTCCATTATTACTTTTAAGTAAATATTTTTGAGCACTCCCTCCTAAATCTTGATTCTCATATAATTCAAAACGTAATTTTCTTATAATCTTTCCATCTAATTTTTGGCTTTCCTTAAAATTGCAAACAATTTTATTCATTAATATTTTTTCATCATTTTTACCATTTTTTTTTGTTTCCGGCTGTGAAGACTTTATCCGTCGATTTTGCATGTCTAATAAATTCTTAAATAATGGGTGAATTGTAATTCTTTTAATGAACCGACGAATATTAATATCGCTTATCTTAAGAAGCTCCGTAATTTTTTCAACTTGGCTAATATATAAATTTATAGCATATCTTTCATTAACACTTCTGGTGTCATTTTTTAGTTTTTCCAGCTTTTTAGTAACTTCTCCTATGCGTAATAAAAACTCATCTTTTGATGCATATTTTAACCTATAATACAACAAATACCACGCACCTTTAGAGGAAATAACTTCGATATTTTCTTGTGCCCCAACATCACCTAATTCTATCTGGCTAATACTTTCTTTTTTATTTGAAATCTCTTCTTTCATATTTTCTAAGACTGCTTTCGCGTAATTATTATTCATATTTAGGGGAGGAATGCTTATGTTTTTTCCTGTCATCCGTGACAATTCCTGATAAAATTCCTTAAAATCTCTACGCAGATTATGTTTTTTAGGCAAAATTTTTTTCAAATAGTGATCTATTTTCTTTCCAAAAACTCCTTTTAATATATTTTTTACTATCTCGTCGTCTGTTGATTGGATATAATCAATCATCTCAAAAACACCAGTACAATCTATTTTTTTATTCCTACTCACTTCTTTAAAAAAATTATTATACCAACCCAAATTGCGGTCTTTATTGGGTAACTTTACTTTTTCATAATTCCCGCTACAAAAAATTTCATCTCTATCAATAGGAATAATTTCGTTTGTTTTTGTGTCTAATAAAAATTCTTCTGCCTCCACTTCTCCGTTATAAATAAGCCAATCTAATACATGTTGTTTTTGGAAAAATATTATTTGCCCAGGTGAAATATTGCATAAAAAACCAGTCTCCCATACTTTAACATTGGGTAACATTTTCTGAAGAGATCCATACTCCGATTTTTTATTTATCAACAATTCAGTTTCATAAATGGCAGGAGTTTTAATACCAAAAAAGGAAGACAATATGGAAACAACCTTTGACTCTTTTACCGAAATGGAATAACTATATATTTTAAATAACCACCTATTCCCATCATTACCATAAAGAATATACTTTTCGGTATTTCCTCCCAGATTTTGTTCTTTAGCCAATTTAAATTTTATTTCTTTGACTATCCGGGCATCCAATTTCCGGTTTTCATCAAATACACGGACAATATCTGCCATCAATGATTCTGCATATACAGGAGAATTAAAAAAAATTAATATAGCAACAATAAACACAATAAAAAAATGTTTTTCCTTAATACCTGACAATTTATTCTCCCATCATTTCACTGACTTTTTATAATACATCAATTTTGTTCCGATTTTACATTAACTTTAAATCCAAATTCACGAGCTTTACTAAAATGTTGCTCTGCTAATTCCTTATCATTTTTTACCAAATAAGCCATACCTAATATATAATGATGTCTTCCCGAAAGCGTATTCATTTTTACTGCTTTCAGATATGCCTTTCTATCTTCGTATAGTTCTTTCCTTTTTATTTTATCAAAATGAAAATGTTTCCTGCCATATTCAGGATCAAATTTATCTACCTTCTTAAATTGGTCAAAAGCATTATCCGGCTCCTCTTTTATCAAATAAAGAATTCCTAAATTTAAACATGCTTCCACTGCTTTTGGGTCTATTATAAATGCATTCTTATAGGCAGCAATAGATTTATCTATTTCAAACCCTTCGCCAAATCTTTCCCAACAGTCGTTATGTTCATAAAGAAATCCCAATAGCAAATAACTCCAATAAATGACGAGAGTATCATTAGTTAAAACAAGTGATTTATTACAAGATTCAATTGCTTTCTTTTTACATTCATCAAGAACATTCACTAAAGCTAACCCTAAATATTTCCAGACAAAGCTGTCATCAATTTCTCCAAGGTCTTTTTTGTCTTTTTGCACCATTTTACAAATAAATTTATTTACCTGCTTATTTTCTCCCTTTTTTATCTTTTGTTGATATTCTTTTAGAATCTCATTTCTCTCTTTTCTCCTTTGTATGGGATACTTAATATAATTTAAATGAGATAAAACACTTCCATTATCTTTTGTTAATTCTTTTTTATAATGGGCCAATGCTTTTCTCCTTCTTCCATACATCGACATTAAATTATATTCTATATTTAATATTTTTTTAGCTGTCATCATTGACGGATGGATAGTAATCCTTTTAATTCCTCCCTCTTTTACGAAATTTTCGAGACTATTTTCCATACATTCTTTTTCAATTTCTTCTTTGTATAAATTTACAGCTAATTTTTCACAGATATTTAAATTACTGTTTTCCAGACATTTTAATTTTTCAAATACCTTTTTTAGACAGGTTGAAAATTCTTTATTCGAAGAATAACTTATTTTTCTTGCCATACGCCACGCTTCTTTGGAAGAAACAACTTTAATGTCTTTTTGTTTTATTAATCGTTTGCTTTTTAACTCATCAAGCAATTGTTTTTTTTCCGAAAGGGAAATCTTCACTTTCTTTAAAAGTAACATTGCATACTCTTCACCATTACCCCTAATTGATTCATTAAACATTTTATCTCGCAATTTTTCTATCTCACAGTAAAATTTTTTAAAATCAGTTTTTAAATTTTTTCTTCTCAAAAAAAACTCATTTATTCGTTCCTGATTATCTATAACTAATGAAAGTATTTCTTTAAGTTTATCATTATCAATATTTTCTATATAATCAATAAAATCTAAACCTTCCTTAAAATCAAGTATTATTTTACTTTCTATATAATCATTCCAAAACCCATTAAATTCACTCAGCAAATACTTATTTAATGATAATCTTTTTTTAATTCTAAAGTCTAAAGCGTTATCGTTATCTATAATAATAATTTTTTTTGTCTTTGGATGAACAATAAGATGTTTTTCCCCAGAATCATTATTAAAAATTAACCAATTAAAAATTTGACATCTTTGTATTTCTGCAATTTGTCTGTCACTCAATTCAGTAAGTTCCATATCTTTTATTCTTTTAGCTCCTGAAATAAATTTTTGAATTGACCCATATGTCATTCTTCCGTTAACAGGCAGAGCAATTTCATCAATCAGTGGAGTAGAAATACCTATCAACTCAGCTAAAAAATATACACTATTGGATATTTTTACTTGTCTTGGATAAGGATAACTTTTAAATAACCATAAATCAATATCATTGTTATCCCTCAGCAAATATTTCTCCGTCGAACCATCAAGTACAATCTGTTTTTTTATTAAATTAAACCTCATTCTTTTAATAATGTCTTTCTCCACTGCCTGGCTTTTTTGTGTAAGCTCAATAATTTCTTTCATTATAGACTTATTCCTTTCATTTGCCCCAAGAAAAGAAATGTTTAAATGAAAGAACAAAGATATAAAGATGCTTATTTTTAGATAATTTTTCATTACAAACGACTTCTCCCTAAATATGAAATGTCCTTTTCTTTCTTTTTCTGTTTAGCTACCCGAATATAATGTTTTATTTTATATTTCAGATCCGGCTCCAATTTAAGAGCCGTTTCGAATTCACGCAAAGCATCATTATATGCTTCATCAATAACATAGGCACGCCCTAATTCATAATGAATAATAGCGTGATTGGAATCAAATTCCAGAGCTTTTTTAAAACAATATATGGCTTGATATACAGCTTTATAATTTTTTAAATATAATCTTCCTAATTTCAAATATTCTTTCGGGGAACACAGCCCATTTTTTATTCTTTCCTGCTGTTTAAGAATATTAATCTTATCCTTTGCTAATCCATAACTGGATTCCATTTTAACGGCTTTTTTATAAGTAAAAAATGCTTCTTTAATTAAATTTTCCCTCTCATAACATTGGCCTAAATTAAAATATTCCAAAGGATGAGCATCTATTTCTATCGCCCTTTTAAATTGTTCGCTCGCTTTTTTAAAATTCCCCTTATAATACCAATTAATTCCTTTTTGATTTAACATTTTTGCCTGCGGATTAATTTTACTCACTTTATATATTTTAATTAGTTCATCTGTTGACTCAAAACGTACTAAAGGGAAAAAAATCATATCATCCATCTGTTGATTTAACTGTCTAAGCATTTTTTCTTCCTCCGACATTATAGTAACAATACAATTGACTCCTTTTTGTCTTATATTAGAAGCAATTTCTACTAAATCCATTTTTCTTTCCGGGCAGGGGGTTTCGGTAAAATAAACTGTTTTACGTCCCGTAACCAAATAAAAAGGAGGAGGATAATCATGCATAAAAATAGTATCCGGGGAAGTATTGTTTTTTATCCAACAGGCAGGCATAAACCGATCCATAAACCAGGAAGGATAATAATCTTTTCTTTCTTCCAGCGATAAATGTCTATAATTTATAAGATATTTTAGATTTGCTCTTATGAGTCTGCCCACTGGAATAAGATTGATTATTAATGCAACAAAACAAATAATAAGCCCAATTCTACCCAATATTTTGTTATTTGTCTTTTCCTGTTCTTTTCTTGTATCCGTCATACCAAACTTAAAAAAATTAACTAATAAAAATAATCCGGTAAAAAAGTAAAATAACATAAAAGGAAGTATGGGCATAAAAAACCTGTTTCCGCTTTCTCCAAAAAACCAGGGGGGAAAAATGCATATTATACTTAAATAGCATAAAATGTAAATTTCCGCCAATTTCCTTTTTTTTAAATGATAAACAAAACCTATTAATGCAACGCCAAAAATGATAAATGCTAACAAAATAAATAATACAGGGAAAGCCCCAGGAGTATAATATTCCGTTCTTTTATTAATTAATCCGCGTAAAAAAGGAAAACAACTCATTTCTCTTGTGAATTTAGAAAAAAACAGTCCTGGCAGGAGAAGAGTTGAAATTAGCTGCCAGTAATGAGTAATATTCCATATTATTGCTTTCAATATATTTACAACCGATTCTTTATGCCCACCTATAAACTGGCTAATATAACTGTTTGAAATTGCCAGGGGAGAAACTAAAAGTGTCCTTATTAACCAGGGCAAAGATAAAAAAAGCCAGGAACCAATAAGGTAACATCCTTTCTTGTATTTCCTTTTTACAATTATAAAGTAAACAACTATGGCCATAATCAAAGCCAATCCTATTGAACGCGTAAAAAAAGTTATGGTTAAACTGAATACTGTAAACAGGAAATATCTATCTAATCCTTTGCTGCTTTTTTCATATTTATTTAACAAAATTAAAGAAACGAAAGAAAAAAATAAATAAGGGATTTCAGGAAGAATACTCGTAGAAAAAGATACAAACCACAGATTAGTACAGGTAAATAAAGCAATCAGCGGTAAGTAATAATTATTAAAAGGTTTAAGTTTTATTGTTTGTCTTTTAATCCTGTTAGAAAAGAAAATATGCACAACAATTAAAGAACCTATTCCAAACAAAATAGAGAGCAATTTTAAAAAAACCACATAATTTTCAGGATAAATTTTTAAAAATAGTGCCAAAATAAAAGGATAAAAAAAAGGAAATTCCACATTAAAAGGGTTCCCCGGATAATAAATATCTTTGTAACCCTGTCCGGAACTAATTGACTGAGCCAATATCAAGTAAAAAGGACTATCAGTATTTAAAAAAGGCAAGTCCGAATTTACCAAGGGAACGGACATTAAGATAAAAAGTAAAAGGATAAAAACTAAATATCTTTTCTTAATAAATTTTAACACTTTGCTTTTATATTCCTTATGATTTTAATTAATCTATTGAACCATAACTATTTCCATTAATATATTAATTCTTATTTATCCAACTTAAAAAATCTTTAACCATTCGGATAAAATTTAAAAATGTTCTTTTAGATTTTATTCTTTTTAATATCCTATACATTCTCCTTGGATGAAAATAGAACCGTAAATAAGCTGTTTTTCTAAAAAACATAACTTCCTTTGCCGTTATGCTCTCCATGTCTAAAATTGAATAATTCTGTTCAAACTTCCTCCACTCATTTGAGTTTAACCATTTTTTCTCTTTAGCTTCTTCATATAAACCACATCCCGGATAAGGAACGGCACAATAAAATTGAGCAAAATCAGTATCTAATCTATTAGCCAGTTTTATCGTCTTCTTTATACTTTTTTTGGTTTCACCGGGCAGCCCTAATACATAATAGGCCACTACCTGCAAACCACTTTTCTTAGCCAAACTAACAGCATTTATCGATTGATTAACATTGATTCCTTTCCCGGTTCTTTTAAGAATATCATTATCCCCCGACTCTATACCATAACCAATCATCCAGCAACCGGCCTTTTTAAATCTGTCTAACATTTTTTTATCAACATCATCTACACGGCTGTTACAAACCCAGGATATTTTTAATTTTCGCCTTAAAATTTCCTCCGTTATTCCTAAGGCATATTTTTTATCCAGGGTAAATGATTCGGTCCAGAATAAAAAATTATCTATGCCTAATTTATCCTTAGCCCATTCTAACTCATCAACTACATTTTTTACCGCGCGTAACCGCAGACTACTACCATAATAAATTTTACTATTACAAAAACCACATTTATGCGGACATCCTCTAGCTGGAATAATTAACAAAAACTGTTTGTCACTAAAAGGTAAAGTATATTTAGACAAGTCAACTAAATCCCAAGCAGGATAAGGTAATTTATCTAAATCTTTAATAAATCCCCGGGATGGATTATGTATAATTTTACCTTCTTTCCGATACGAAATTCCCCTAACCAGGGAAAGATCCTTATTATCATTAATAGCTAAAGTTAAATCATAAACTGTATACTCCGGTTCTCCGCGAATTATAAAATCCAAATCCGCTGATAAATAAAAACAATCTTTCGTTAAAACACTGCCATGAATTCCGATAATGGCAGTTCTGATTTTTCGATTAACATCTTTTACATATTTTATCGTACGTAAATCACTTTCAATAGAAGGGGTAGATGTATTAATGACAACTAAATCCGGGTAAAAATCTTTAACCATTGCTGAAAGCTTAGGAAAATTTATCCTTTCAGCAACACAATCAATTAATTTTACTTCCATTTCTTTATTTGTTCTTACCTTTGCTGCGCAAAGTGCAAGCGAAACAGGAGACCACAAACTGCTCCAGGCGCCGGCATTTAACATACACCGCCCTTCTCTAATCTGTTTTGTTGTATTAGATACCGGAGGATTAATAAAATAAATTCTCATCAATCATTAAATTCCCTTATTATTCGCCTTAATTTTCTTCCCATGCATAAATAATTTTAACTATAGGAGGCTTATGCCTTAAGCTCCTTTTTTCTCCATTATCAGCTCGTGAAAAACATATACTGTTTAACCCTAACTTTAATGCAGGGAGAGATTTAGGAGCAACTTGTATATCGGTAGTGAGCATCACTTTGTTTAATCCTGATTTTCCGCCTGAATCATTAAAAAACTCATACTTAATAAAATATAAATATTTTGCGTTAAATTCCGGATTCCAATCAGCTGTTCTATACCTGCCACCGGTCGGATTGTTCACGATTAAATCTATTTCTTCATAGTGCTCAGTGTCGTTTAATTCTTCTTTTTCCCATATCTTAGTCCAATTTTCTTCATCAAAAGAGATATACATTTTTGCACTGCCTACAAACCACCCCCCTACTTTCCCTCCTACAATTACATATGGACTCTCTACTTTATAGATAATATAAGATATTTCCCCGGGTTTGTCGATATATATACCAAAATCCCCTTTCCCTCCCTCACCTAATTTTATATTCACCTTTTTATGTAGACCCCCAAGACAATTCATTTTGGTTAAATCAGGAGTATAAACAATTTTACCATTAGTATAAACAGGGGGCTCTCTATGATAACAGTTATCATGATACTTACTGCCTTTTTCCCAACTTCTAATCAAAAATTCACCGGGTCTTAAAACTATATTCATTGTATGTCTTATTACAAATCGGTTGTCTTCTATTGAATTGTTCCTGTCCGCATATAACTTTGCCAACCACTCCGCTTTACAGCCTACCGGCTTCTTTTCAGCTTGTATAATTAAAGCAGAATCATTTTCAAGATTTTCCACACCGGCAATTGTTTTACTCTCCCGGCAAAAATAAAAAATTTCATAGTGCGGATCAAACATATGCCAACTATTATCATAAAAAACCTCTGCCACCACATGCTCATCTCCCAATCCCCAACAACGGGCAGTGAATCCTGCTACTTCCCACAGGACTTCCAGAATTTCGGAAGCAGCACTGCAAAATTCATATCCATATACATTAAAATATTTAACAGGATCAGCCACATCATCTATTCTTTCCGCCGGATACCAGTTATAACGGTTGTCTCTTACAAATTCCCAAAGTTTAATTGCTTTTTCTTTATCACTCATAGAATCCGTAATAACACCTTTTAAAATCGATTGGACCGAAGACATATCCACTACATTGTCAGAAACAACTTTAGGATTTATAATGTCACTTTCCCCGATGTTTTCTATCTTTATATAACGGTTAAACGGTTTTTTCTTACCCTGCACACTTACTTGATATTGATAAAACTTAGCACTAATAATCTCTTCGGAAAAAAGTATATTATGAGTACTACCCACTTTATACTTTCTCCCATTGTTTCGGGGATCAGTATTGTCTGAAGTTGAGAAATACAATACATCTGATTTCCAATGAGAAAATCTTCCTTTCCCTTTTTTTCTTATTTGACTATGTTCGCTATGCGCCGGACCCAGTTTGACTCCGTTCTCATATAAAATCAAAT
>JAGLYT010000002.1 GCA_023132075.1 bacterium | reverse complement strand
GTTCTTCCATCTATAGATACTTTCCATTCCGGATAAAGAGAATAAATTAAATACCCCCCCCAATTAAAAGAATTAAACATTCTCCCGGGCAAATTGTTTTCTTTAATAAATTCTACTGCTCCCAGGGGAAAGTATTTTATATCTACACAAGATTCTATTTTTTTATCTTTTATAAAACGAAACCCAATTACCCCAATCAAAATCACTAATAGAAACCAATTAATAAAAAAATATGTTTTTTTTAAAAATTTATCTATAAAACAAAATACATTTTTCTCAGGTACATCTATTTTAATTTTATTTTGTACCGAATTTTTAGTTTTTTTAAGATATATAAGAAATTCCCCTAAATAGCGACCCAGCATAGGAGCCATGACAATAGCCCAAAAAGGTAAATCACGAAGAGAATATAACGCCTGGTAAGTGAACCCTGAAAAAAGAACTAAATCAACGAAAGAAGGCCTTTTCTTTGCTACAGAAAGGGAAAATATCAAAAGAAATAAGATTATTTCAAAAAACATAGGAATGATAGAATGAAAGTTGGGTGACTGGAGTTCAGTAATATTTTCTCTCGCCCAGTGTTGACCGAAAAGTCGAATTACTTCCCAAAATATACGATAGGTATAAGGATTAATAAGACAAACAAACAAACTAACCGCTATTATTTTAAATAATACTTTCCGCTTTTTTATTTCTTCTTCTTTATTCTCACCGGACAAAAACCAACTTCGAAAAGCACTACCTAACAAATGTACCAGAACTAAAAAGAAACCCACCACAAAATAAACATGTAAGTTTACCCAAAAAAGCATTATTAGAGGAATAAACCAAATTATTTTTTTTTCACCGTTACTTTCAAATTTGTACAAGATATAGACAAAAAAAGCAGTAAAGAGAAAAGAAAAAAGTTGAGGTCGCATCACCCAGGAAGACGAAGAAACAAACGCCATTAAAAGAGTAATCACTATTGAAAGATTAAAATTTTTATATGACGCCTCATAGGTCGTTTTAAAAACTATTACAAAAGTAATTAGCATTAAACACGTTCTTAAAACAATCAACCAGTTAAAACCTATTATGCTTACATAGTAAAAAATTATTTCTGTTAACCAACTATAAGCAATCCAAAAATGAGACGGAGCACTATGAGAAAAGATATTCTGGCAGGGAAAAACTTTTTGAGAGACTATATATTGTCCGGCGCGTAAATGCCACCAAATGTCCAAAGATCCTATTTTTCTTAAACTTAAATAAACAACAAACCCGAAAAGATAACTAATTAATAAATACTTCGTCTTGAACTTATAAAAAATACCCGCTCTTTTTCCATGTTTCATTATTTTAAAATTTAGTTTTCAAAAATTCTCTTTTCTCCACATTTAAATTCTCTTTTCTCCACATTTAAATTCTCTTTTTTATTCCGACTCAATTACAACTTTAATCCCACCCAGTTTACTTAGTACTATATTATAAAACAAACTGATTAAAACAACCACTATAGAAGTAATTATACTAAAAATTACGGCGTAAAGGATTATAGCCAAAAACCCAACTAATATCCCGCCGGTTGTCAAGTTTTGCGTAAATAACGCATAAACAAAAGAGACTATTCCGATTACCAACCCTAACATAAAAAAAACAACACTGCAACATTTAAGTACTGAACTGCTTTCTATTTTTTTTAGTTCTATTAACATTTTTTGAAAATTTAAAAACCTCCTTTTTTTTATTACCTTATAATATGTTTTCCAAAACAACAATTGTTTTTGGTCCTCTTTCTTCTTCATTAGCTAAAGTTAATATACTTACTCTTTTTTTACATAAAAAATTTACAGTCCCTTTTACAATTTCTCCTCTTTTACTAAAAGCATCATTTAATAACGCAACAAAATCTTTTTCCTTAATTATATCCAATAAATGACCTTGCACCTTTTTCCCTTCTTGTGTCTCCATATTAGAAAATACTATATTATTATTTACATCAGCAACCAATACCTTCCTATCGCTATTTTCCAGCAAAACATCTAACATTTCTCCTAATCTTTTTACTTCCAACAAGGAACTCCTTTTATTCTTTTCCTCATGAAACTCAAACTCTCTTTTTATTTGCTCAATAAAATTTTCTATACCTTTTGATATTCCACCTATTTCATCTTTCGTTTCCACATGAACCTTATATTCGAAATATTGCCCCCCTAATAAATTTACCGCTTCTTTAATCTTAATTAAAGGTCTGGATATTTTATAATTAACTAAAAAAAACACTTCCGCCCCTAATAAGATAATGATCATCCACATAAAAAACTTTATTTTCGAAACAAAATGATCCAACTCATTATCCAACTTATCCCTCGATAAACCAAACCGTAAAACTCCTAATTTTTCACCTAAACTTAACAGAGGTATTCCATAATCGTACAAATTATTATTTCCCCTACGATACGATTGTATTAAAAGCTTGCTGGCTCCTAAAGCTTTTCGGGTAATATCATCATTATATTCTTTCCCTAACTTATAAACATTGGTATGACCGATAACTATCCCTTTTTCATTTAAAATCACATTGTACATTACATCTTCTTGCTGCCGTAAAGAGTTCAATATATTTAACAGGAGGATATCATCCTGTTCTTCCAGCGCCTTTATACACCAGGGCGTAAAAATTTCAACTAAACCCTTCCCTCTTTTTTGAAGTTCTTCCTCTAAACCAGTTTTTTTATAATCAATTATTGCTGTTTTCCCCATAAATAAAATGATCGAAAGTAGTATTACAAATAAAATAGTAATCTTAATACTTAATAAACCCAAACCTAATTTACCGGCAAATTTAGAAAGAAAAAAATTTTTAGCTTTTGAACTTTTGTCTTTTTGAGAAAGACCTTTACTGAACATTTTTTTAAAACCCATTTTTTATTTTTCCTTTATTGTCTAATATCTTAATTTTCGTAATTCCCCTTTAACTTTTTTTAGACTTGTTTTTGTTTTATCATGCCTTGGATTTATCCTTAAAACCGTTTCCCATTCAGCCACCGCTTCTTCTAAAAATCCATTCTGGTAATAATATAAACCTGTAATATAATGTTTTTCCGCTTCCTCTATGTCTGTTTGCGTTATTTCCCGTTTTTTTATTTTAGCCAAATCAGTAGATTTTTTCTCAGAAGAGAGAATAACTTCTTTTACTTGTGATTTTCTTTTCGGCTTTGGTTTTAAAGCAAGAAGAGCCTGTTCTTCCCTTGCTTTTGATAAATAACCGAGGATCCTGGTGGAACCCGGACTAAAACGCAATGCATTTTTAAAAAACCGGATAGCTTTTTTAAAATTTTTACCTTTAAAATATTTTTCCCCTTTATTAAAATAATAAGCAGTTAAACTCTTTCTTATTTCCTTCTTTCCGGCTAATCCGCTCTTATGCCGGGGAGACAATGCCAGTAATTTCTTAAATACCTCTAAAGCCTTTTCCAATTTTCCTGCTTTACGAAGAGCAATCCCCCTTTTATATAACCCATCTACTTTTTGTTTAAAAACTTCCTCCTTAGCGATTTTAATAAGAGCAAGCACATTCCCATAATTAGGATCAATTTTTGCTACAATATACCATTTCCCCAAAGCCAGGGCATATTTCCTCGTTTTATAGAAATTCAATCCTTCCTGGTAATACACTTCTGTTAAATGTTTCCTTGCTCTTTTTATTAAATTCTTACAATCCTTATATCCCGGACTAAGAACAAGTGCTTTTTGCCAAATTTCAACAGCATTCACTAAATCACCCTGGGTATAAAAATCTAATCCCCGCTGATAATATAGCTCAATCACTCTTTTCTTTGCTTTTCTTGTTCCCCCATACTTAATTATCTCTTTAAGACCTTCTTTAAAAATTGAAATTTCTTTATTTCCCGGGTCAAGGAGCAACATTTCCCTTCCTATTATCAGGGCATCATCAAATCTGTTTTCCTTATAGGCTAAAAGTGCATCTTTGTAGAAAAAACTAAGCATCCCTTTCATTATTTCATCTTCTTTTTCCTGAACTATCTTTTGATAAACAATTATGTCATCCCCTCTTACAAGAGGCTTTATCCTCAACAGTTTATCAATTTCGTCACTTTGTTTACTGGCAAATAAACACGAAATACTAATATTTGTAAAACACAGTATTGTAACGACCACTTTACCTGCAACATTTATTTTCACTAACTTTACCTCTCTTTTACAATTTATAACCCTTTAAATACTAAATTTACAAACAACATTTATTTTATCTCTATGCAGTCCCCTTTTTGGGTTTTAGTTTCAAGAACTTTGCCGGCAGGAAGTTCAATCACTCCATAAGCACCCCAAACCCATGGACTCATTCTGCAAGGCTTCAACTCTGAAATAATCTTTATAATTTCTCCTTTTTTATTAAAAAAAACCACATCAATTGAAAAACGCATAAAAAATGTATGGATAGATGAAGTTTTTAAAATGATTAAACCTTCTTTTTTATTTAAACCTTTCCTTCCCATTAAACCAATCAGTCGTGAAACAAACGAATTTGCTTCTCCTGCCTTTTCTGCCAAGAGACAATTTCGAGTAAGATTAAAAACTTTTTTTGCTATCAAGTTTTCCCCATAAAATAATTTAAAATCAAAGGAACCAAAATTATTACAAAAGTCATCGGAAAAATAAAAAGTATCATTGGAAATATCATTTTCGTTCCAATTTGTGCTGCCCTTTTTTCAGCCATTTGTAAACGCTTTATTCTAATTTCAACTGCATAATCCCGCATAATATTTACCAAATCAGTTCCTAATTCCTCAGTTTGAAGAAGCACGGAAATAAAAGCACTAATTTCCGGAATTTCTATCCTCTTAGCCATATTTTTCAAGGCATCTCTTCTAGTTAAACCTATTCTTATTTCACCTAACATCACATTAATCTCTTCAACAAAAGGATCTTTCTTCGCGCCTTTTTGTTTCGTAATTATTTTTTCAAAAGCTGACATAAAATCCATTCCTGCCTCCACACATAAAGTTAAAAGATCTACCACTCCGGGCAGAGAAATACGAATATCGGTCTCTCTGTCTTTTATCTTTTTTGAAAGGAAATAATCCGGAACAAAAAAACTTAATATCACAGCACCAATTAAAATCAACGGATTAGTTATGCCTTTTTTATACAAAAGAAAAGCTGCAATACAACCCCCAACCACTGCAATTTCTTTAAATACTAAAATATCTCCGGGCCGAAGATGCGATTGGCCGCCTAACTTTATCAATTGTTTTTCTATCCTTCTTTTTATTTTTCCCTGTTCAAAAAATTTTTTATTAAATTTTTTCAAAACCCTCTTAATAATATTAAACGCACCTTTCTCTTTTTTTGTTACTGTTTCTTCTTCAAATGAATACAAATCCTGTATTATATAACTCTCCATCGCATTCCTCTTTTCCCGCATTAAATACAAAAAGTAAACTACTTGAAAAACAACAATAAAAAATAAAACCGTACTTAGTATTGGCATTTTTGCCCCTTCCCGATTATTCAATTTCTATTCATTAAAATCCGCACACTCACTTACTAATCCATAAAGTTATGTTTATCCATATTAAAAATCTTAAACCTTTATTTTGGACATCTTAAAAACAATAAAAACACCTATTATTTGCCATCCCGTAGCCGCTAACAATATAATTACACCTATGGGATGATGAAATAAAGGATTCAGAAATCCCGGTTTCATTATAGATAAAGCCACGGCCAACCCCCAGGGAAGAACAAAAGATACTCCAGATTCCAATATTCCCTGTGCAGTTAAAACCTGGACTTTCCTCATTAACGAATGATTATCTCTAATGGAACGAACAACCTGATCCAAAATTTTCGTGATATCTCCCCCTGATTCCCGCTGAATAACTATTGCTGTTACAATAAACCTTACCAATTCACTATTAATGCGATTCGCTAAATTTTCTAAACTAGCTTCTAACGGCGAACCGATATTCGTTTCTTGCAGTACTAATTTAAATTCATCAGAAATAGGAGCGGGCATATCCCGAACAATTAATTGCATTCCCTGAGTTAAATCAAGACCTGCTTTTAGCGAATTAGAAAGCAATATTAAGGCCTCTACTAATTGTTCATCAAATTTTTTAGAATGCTTTGCCTTGGCAAACTTCACGAACAATCGAGGTAAAACCACACTCCCAGCTACTGCAAAAACAGCCAGCACTATATTCTTTGTCATAAAATAAACGAATACTCCGATCATTAGCATCCCTAAAATTAAAAAAAGTCCCATTTGTTTCTCTTTAACTTTAATAAACATCCCTCCCAGCTCAGAAGTAGTTTTAGTTACCATTCGTTCATAATACCCTTTATACCGAAAATAAAATAGGGTTACTGTCTGATAAATAAATGTTAATATTAACCACAAACCAAAAGTAAATAAAAACATTGGTATCATTTTAAGTAAAACCATATTATTAAAACTCCTTAAAATTTTATTGTACTCTTTTTCACAGATTTAAAGCTTTTTCATTTTTTTTGATCCTAAATATTTCCACAGACAAATCAATTCCTTGTGATTTAAACTCAGAATAACATCGAGGAATATTTCCCGTAGCTTGAAAAGATCCCGTTATTTTTTTATCTTCTATCCCTGCCCGGTGAAAAACAAAAATATCATGCACTGTTATAACGTCTTTTTCTCGACCGGTTACTTCGGTTATTTTAATTACTTTCCTTGTTCCATCCGAAAAACGAGATAGTTGGACTACTATATGTATAGCAGAAGCAATTTGTTCCCGAATTGCCCGTAAAGGTAATTCCGTTCCGGCCATAAGTATCATCGTCTCTAATCTGCTCAGCATATCCCGGGGAGTATTCGCATGTATAGTCGACATAGAACCTTCATGCCCCGTATTCATTGCCTGCAACATATCTAATGCTTCAGCCCCCCGACATTCTCCTACAATAATACGGTCCGGACGCATACGCAAAGTATTTCTTACTAAGTCACGTATGGTAACTTCTCCTTTCCCTTCGACATTAGGCGGCCGTGATTCTAACCGCCCTACATGTTCTTGTTTTAGCTTTAATTCAGCAGTATCTTCTATCGTAATAATTCTTTCTTTTTCGGGAATAGCAGCTGATAAAACATTCAACAGAGTAGTTTTACCGGTTCCCGTACCTCCGGAAATAATCACATTCTTTCTCATCTTAATACATGCAGATAAAAATTGAAGCATTTCTTTGGTAAAAGAACCTATATCTATTAAATCTTCTCCGGTCAAAGGTTCCTGAGGAAAGCGTCTAATAGTGAGCATCGGCCCCTGTAAAGCCAAAGGGGGAATAATCGCATTTATTCTAGAACCATCTTTAAGCCGGGCATCTACAAAAGGCATACTTTCATCTATTCTCCGGCCTAAAGGAGCAACTATCTTTCTAATCACTTGAACAACCTGATCATTATTGATGAATTTCCGGTCAGTAAGCTGCAGCTTGCCATTTTGTTCAACATAAATTTGGTCAGATTTATTCACCATAATTTCAGTAATAGAAGGTTCTGACATTAAAGCCTCCAACGGGCCTAAACCTAATGCTTCATCTACTATCTCCGCAATTATTTCTTCTCTTTCTTGCCTGGACATAGTATCAACATCTATTTCCGTACTTAAAATAAAAGTAGCAGTTTTTTCAACAATTGTCTTCACTTGTTGATTTTTAGCACTTGAAATCAAATCTATCTTTCTTACATCCAACCGTTTAATCAACTGTTGATGTATCTTCTGTTTTAATGCAGTATGTTTCTTTTCTTCTTTTTCCCTTATTAAAAGCTCCTCAGATGATAAATCAGCAATAACAAACTCTTTTCCTTCTTTTTTTTCTCTTTTAATCACTAATTCAAATTTATCCAGTAACCCGTCTAAAACATTTACTTCTTCTATTTTCCTGCCCCGTGGCGGGATATTAAGCATCATTCCTCTTATTCTTCTAATGCTTTCTGAAAAAACACTATGTGGTTCACTTAAAACCAAAGGTCTTTTCTTATTACCTGACTGGAGAACTAATTTGTCTTGCGGAATAAACTCTTCAATTTTCTTTCCGAAACTACCTAAAGCATTATCAATCTCTGCACTTCTCATCGCTCCCTTTATGTTAGATTGGTTTAAAATAAAATGAAACTTGCTGAAACTAAACTTATAAGAAGCAAGAAGCTTCATTTTATCCATAGTTTGTTTGAGAAAAACATTGGAAGGAAGAAAAGCCCAAAAAATTACATCCGCAAAATCAAATATTAACATTCCTCTTCGCGTAATATCAATATCCATATCTATTACCAGCGAATAAATTTTACTTAATCCAATTAAAGTCCTGGCTATTTGCCCTAAAGAAACCTCTGCTGCTGTTTTTTCGTCCGGAGCTAAAGCTAAAACGCCTACTCCCCATTTATTAAAACTTATCCTACCTCTCAAGAATTCCCCGTCCAAAGTATCTCTCTGCATTACTATCGACATTTCTGAAATATACGAGGCGGAAATATCTAATGTTTGTGCTATTTCTCCCTTACAAAGGAAGTCCAAATCAACAATCACTACCTGTTTTTTAGCCCTCATGGCCCAATCAATTGCTAAATTAACAGCTATTACTGTTTTCCCCATTCCTTTTTGCGGACCGGTAAAAATAATTATCCTATTACTATTTTCCATTTTTTTATTTATTTCCTTTAATTATTTCACTATCTTAAAAGTTACAAACATAACTAACGATGTTTTCATATTTATAGAATCTTCATACGTAAAAAAAGCATCCCCAATGAGGGGGATATATCCTAATAAAGGAACTCTCCTTTTGTTGCTTACCTTTGAATCTTTTTTTAACCCGGCAATAACCAATGTCTGTTTGTCTTTTACCATTACCTTATTAGTCATTTCCCGTTTGGTAAAAGAAGGAAGGCGATACGCTCCATAGTAATACCAATCTCCCAATTCCACAACTCCCAGATTCAACTTAGCTGAAATATTCCTATTATCAACCACAACAGGTTCAACATTTAAAGATACTCCGTACTCTTTCCATTCAATAATAACCTCATCTTGCGTATAATAGACATAAGGGATCTCCCCTCCGACTAAAAAATGAGCTTTTGAACCACTTTCAGTAACCAATTTAGGATTAGCTAAAAGTCGGGCTTCGTTATTATTAATTAAAGCATGGAGGGAACTCGTAAAAGGAGTCGTTCTAAAAACCGTCCCTACTTTATAAAGATCATAAGGCATTATTGGAAGACCGCTCTCTCCTATTGCCGAAAGAGTGTTGTCTCCTAAAATCGAAGGGATACTCCCTTCTTCAAAACTAAAAGCATCCACCCATTCTATTCCTAATTTCTTAAGATTTGTTTCCGTTATTTCTATTGCATCAACACTTATTTCTACCATTTTTCTCTGACCATAAACAAAAGTTGCTTTTCCAAATAACCCATATCCCTGCAGGAGAACAACCCCTAAAAAAAATTTCCCAGCTACTACAATTATTCTCTTTTTCACTTTCCCTCCTTTCCTGCACTTACAGCCTCTTTCTTTTCCTCCTGTCCAATATGTTTCTCATCACTTACAACTTTAGGTGTTATAGGTGCTTTCTGTCTTTCATAAAGAGCAGGTTGTGAAGTCTTTGTTAAATTATTTATTTTACCATCATTATAAGAACGCACAATGTAAGTGATTTTTCCTTGCCCCCTAGCCAGAGTAAACAGCTGACATTGTTTCGGGGTTAAAGCAAACGTTAAGAAATTTCCCTTTTCCCCTCCAGAACCAAAATCTTCTCCTATACTTAAAACAATAACATTTTGCAATCGGGTAATAACACAATCCCCCGGATAATTAAGGTCAGGCAAAGTAAGCAAAATATCTAAGTGATCTCCCGGATTAATTAAAGATAGCAGATTAGTATCTGCTTTTGTTACAATTCCACGCATTTCCGCTGGGACTTTAACCGATATACCTGTTCCTTTACTTAATGGAACCAAACTGGATTGTAATACTTGCATCCCCCGGGAAATAGGAACTAAATTAACCAACCCTTCCGCTGCTTTCGGATCACGAATTGCCTTGGGTTGAATATACTTTTGTGGTATTTCCATAAAACCTAATACATTAGTTTTAATTACACTTCTTTTAGGAATGTCTCGCACCGCAACTACCACCCGGCTTTTAATTAACCCTCGCTCCAATTCTTTTTCTTTCTTAGCCAAATACAACCCATTAAACATTACCGCCAACATCCCTGCAATTGCAGCAATTATCAACCCTGCTTTTCCACCCATTGACTTTCCTCCTTAACTATTACCTTAGTTTTTTATTATAATTGCAATACTCACCTTACTTAAATAAGGTGAGTAAAAATATCAACCCAATTTTTAAGTCTAAATTTAAAAAAAACCAACAACAAACATCTATCCGTAAAAAATAATTACTATTCTATATCTTCCTCATCAAACAATACCCACGAACTTGCCAGGAACTCCCATCGGCGCTAAAAAAATCTAATATAGCGGGAAAATCATACTTATACCCAATCCTTACGCTTATGTCCTCTTGTCCTTCATGATAAGTAAACTTTCTATCCCAGTCTGAAGGCATTACCGCTGCTGCTGCATTTGTTGCTATCGCTACCGCAGCTACTGTGTCCTTACTTTCTTCTACTACAAAAGTCCGACAAAAATAATAAGCAGCATGATTGGCAATAATAATACAATTACAGACATCCCAAACAACTAACAGTAAAAACAGAGAATAAATTAGTAAAGGAGAAACCAATAAAAATTCAATCACACTTTGGCCTTTTTTTTCTTTCATTTTTCTCCACATACTATCCACCTCTTTTCCATTTTACTCTCATTTTTTCACTAATAAATGATTACTTTACCTTATTTTGGGGATATTCACTTTAGGAACCCGGATCCTTTCCTGCTTAGGAATATTCACTTTGGGAACCCGAGTCTTTTCTATCTTAGGAATATCTACTCTTGGAATTTGCGGATTTTGGTCATGAGAAATATCTATTTGAGAAACATCCACTCTCTCTACGGGAACAATATCTATCGGGGGTACTTCCGGTTTTTCTATCCTGGGAACATCTATCTTAGAAACATGGGTAGAAAAATTAAATATCCCTTTCAATTTCTCTGTAGCAAAATTTACAAATTCTTTCCCTTCCCCATCCAGTATTTGCCCTACACCCGTGTAAATAAACACCTCCCTGATTAAAACAATTACACATATCCACAACAAAACTTTTTTAAAATCAGACATCCCTTTTTTACTCAATCACGACCACCAGTCCATTGCTCTTTAAGTTGTCTGCTCCACAACTGATCATCAGATATTTTTCAATCCCCCTGTTTACTTCTTCACTACCGCAATTCTATTTTTTTTCACTATTCCCACCGCTCTGATTGTTGTTATTAATTAAATATCGTGCCTGTTATCTCAGTTTTTATTGAATCTCCTGCACTATTATACCCATCAGAAACCTGATTTTTAAAATAACTCAGTCCGGCAATAGCACCCAAGACCACTACTGCTATTAAAACCAAGTACTCTACCAAACTCTGTCCTCTGTTTTTTCTGCGTTTACACATATCGATCACCTTCCCTTTTGTTTAATATTTATTTAATATTTGTCTAATAATAGTAAGCAAACGATCTTCTCTTCTCACTCCTCCTCTTCTCCTGCAAAACTGCCAATACTATTAGCAATACCGGTATACCCTTTCTCTATACCAGCTCTCATAATATTGATAATGACAATAGCGGCAGCAGCCATTACCCCTAAAATAACCGCATATTCTATTGCTGACTGCCCTTTTTTACTCTTTCTTAACATCTTAAACATTTCTACCCCCCCCTTCATCTTTTATTTTTTGCTCTTTACAAACCAACCCTGCCGAAAACACCCAAACAAAACATTATATTCCATCCCTTTATATACTTAATCCAACTAACCTACCTTTTTTTCCAGCTACCCCAGTAACCTTCTTCATTAGCATGTATAGTAACCGATGCCCTTTCTTTCATATAGTCCTTTATCTTCCCTACGGCAACAACCACCGCACCGGCAATTACTGAAATGATCAATATATATTCTATCATATTTTGCCCTTTTTTATTCAAGTTTTAAAACACCTTCCTTTTATTTTTATGGATACCTGCCTTACTCTCCTGTCGATCCTTCATATTGCGCCGGACTCCCTTTACTTGTTAGATAACTTTTTAATGCACCTCCCGCAATTATTATTCCTGCGGCTAATACTGCAATGATCAGGATATACTCTATTACATTCTGTCCCTTTTTGTTTAACTTCATTATAAGATCACCCCCTTTTTTCATTTTAAACTATTTCTTCCTTATTTTTTTATTTCTCGGTCATCCCATTTATTATAGCATTAAAACTATCTGTTATCTGATTTTTAAAATAACTTAGCCCCGCTATGGAACCCAATACCACTACTCCTATTAGAACTAAGTACTCTACCAAACTCTGTCCTTTCATTTTTGCTTTTTTCATTTAGCATCTTCTTTCTCTTTAATCTGTCTCACAACCACAATCTATCATCTTTTGAGAAATTTTGTCAAAATAATCATCCAAAGAACTTTTCACCTTAACACCTACAGACAGCATCCCTAAAGATACCACACCAACAATCACCAGATATTCCAACTACGCCTGCCCTTTTTTATTTTTCCTGCTTCCTCGCCTTTTCATCTTTATTCTCCTGAATTTTTTACAATCAACCTTTTTCCCCTAACCTAATTTATATACTTCTATTGATTATACTCTTCTTTTCCCTTTCTGTCAAGTCATAAAAAAACCGGCACCACCTTTTGAGTAATCACTTAGGAACCGGTTTTCCATCCCCGCCCCTCTGCTCAAAAAAACCCGAACAATCGTGACATCCCTTCGGTAGCCCGGCTATCCAATACCGCATAATAACGTAATGGACCTCGTGGCTTTGCGTCTCTATCTCTAAGATAGATTTGCCTTTTTCGAAGACTATTCTAAGCCCCCTGCAACACCCATCATCCAACACTATAAGTATAACACAAGATTTCCATTTGTCAAGAATAAAAGTTGTGAATAAAGGGATTAGTCAAGACATGTGACACCCCCTAATAAATTTGTTTAGTTCTTTCTTTAAGCAAAGCATTTAAGGCAACTGGTGAAATCATAGCAACCCTTACCCGCCTGGGCACGCTCGCCTGGTGGCAAAGCCACTGGAAGCAGAGGAAAGTCACTGATATCAATGTTTTTTACCTTTTCACAGGCCAATTGCCAGGGTGTTTTATTTTCTTTATACTTATAAGTGCTTATGTTTATGCGTCCTAAGTTAAAATACAATTGCTTTGCCATAAAATCTTTTCTATCTCACACCATTCTTTTTCTTATACATAATATGTTGTTTATTTACCAGGGGGTATCTCATTCCCACCCTCAATCTTGACAAAACTTGACAAAGAACGAAAATTATGATAGGCTTTATATGAAAGTAGGAAGTATACTGTGCACTTTCGGTTTGGGAGGAAAAATCTTTGTTTAGTAAAAAGGATCGTTTAAAATTGGGACTTTCAACCATTGGAGAATTGGCAAAAACAGCCGGTCTACCGGTTTCCACTATTAGATATTACACAGACATCGGTTTACTTAAAGTAACAGCAAAAACCACCTCCGGTTATCGATTATATAATGGACAAGCAAGTTTAAAAATAATTCATCTGATCAAACCCTCTTCTGAAAGACGCCGTTCCTTAGTAGAAATTAAAAATTCTTTAAATAAAAAACTCTTTGACGAAAATACAGCGAAAATCCATACTATAAAAAAAGAGCCTGTCCAAATTTTTAAGGAAAGAAAAGAAAAATGACAAAAATAGAAATTAATTATTATTCAACTCTTATTATCGCCATTATTTGTTTGTTTTGTAATTCACATCTCTGTGCTCATTTCGAAGAAATGGGAGCGGGAGCCCGTTGTATTGGCCGGGGAAAAAATTTTGTTGCGGTTTGTGACGATGTTTACAGCCTTTATTATAACCCTGCCGGACTATCACAATTAAATAGAAAAGAACTCACTACCAGTTGCGGAAAAATTCATTGGGGATTAGACGATGACAGCAACTTAATCAATAGTCTCTGTCTCTATGCTCACCCTTTAGAATTCGGCAATAAGGAAACCGATGAACGTTCATCATGGGGAACAATTGGCATAGGGTGGTTAAATTTTATCCTGGCTGATTTTTATCAGGAAGATACCATTATCCTTTCTTATGGTAAAAAATTGTACAAAAACTATTTTGCCGGAGGAATAAACTTCAAATATTTGGCAAAAAAGTTCGGGAAAGACGATTATACCAGAATAGATCCTCTTTTCAGCAAAGGAACCTTTGTTTATAATTACAGTCTGGATATTAGCGGCCTGTACAATTTAAACGATTTTTTTTCTTTTGGCCTCATCTTAACTGATATCAATCAACCTGATTTGGGGCTTAAAGAAAAAGATGAAATCCCTGCGGGCTTTAAACTGGGCTCTGTTTATAAACAGAAAAGTTTCAATGCAGGCTTGGATGTATATTACAGAGACAATAACCTAAAATTCTATGGCGGAGGAGAAAAATGGTTCCTTCAGAAATTACTGGGCGTAAGAGGAGGTTTTGGTATTGGTGACCAGTCATATAGAAATTTAACCTGCGGAATGAGTTGGGTTTCCCCTATGTTTCAAGTAGACTATGCTTTCGCTTACCCTATTAGCGGAATCGAAGAAACATACGGTTCACATCAACTATCTTTTACTATGAGATTTGGCCAGGAAGTAAAAATCCAACGTATATTCAGTAAAAAAGAGAAAAAATTCTTTACTACTCATTTGCGGAAGGGAATAGATTTATACCAGAAAAAAAGATTATCGGAAGCACTTAGCACCTTTAACAACATTTTCTCTGTTGATCCCCATCACGAATTAGCTCATAAATATGTTACAACCATCAAGACCAGAATCACCATAGAGACAAAAACACTTTACGACAAAGCTTCTTCTTTCTACAAAAAAAACTTATGGAGAAAAGCCGAAAAAGTATGGCAGAATATTTTAATTATAAACCCGGCAGAAATACAGGCTAAAACCTTTATTAAAACGATGAGGCAAAAATTAGAGAAATCTCTCCAGCTGGGAACAAAATCCTATCAACTGGGAAAATATTCCCAGGCAATCAGGGAATGGGAAAAAATTTCAAAAGTTTATCCCAACTATCCTCTGGTAGAAGAAAATATTCAAAAAGCACTAGTTAAATTAAAAGAAGAAAAAATAGCGGTAAAAAAAGATATTATCCAAAAATACATAAAAGAAGGTCAAAATTTTTATCATAAGAAAAATTATTCTGCTGCAATAAAAAAATGGAAACAGGCATTAAATTTAGATCCGGGACAAAAAGAAGCCTCCCGCTTATTCAAAGAGTTGGGCAATAAACTTTTTCAAGACGGCAGGTTGCTTTATCAAAAAGGGGAATTTAACCAGGCAGTTATCCTGTGGACTAAACTGCTTGAAATTATCCCTTCTCATACCGAAGCTAAAATCGCTATTGGACAAACCAGAAAAGAATTTATCGAAAAAACTAATAAACTTTACCAGCAAGGAGTTAACGAATATAATGCGGGAAAATATTTAGAAGCCATTACTTTATGGGAAAAAGCTTTAATAATTATTCCCGAAAACCATAAAATCAAAGAGATTTGCATGGAAGCATATCTGGCTCAAGGAATTTTTTACTACCGGGAAAACGATTTAAAAGAAGCGGTAAATATGTGGGAAAAAGCATTACTTATTCAAACTCATCATGAAAAAGCATTAAAATATTTAAAAAGAGCAAAGACTAAAATAAAAAAACTTGAGCAATTAAAATAAAACATGTACCAATAGCATACTTGTGATTTAATCACTTTCAAAAAAACTATTACTCTACAATCGGGAGGCAATAATTATGTCAAAGAAAAATATTTTTCTTACATTGTTCATCATCGGAGGTTGTCTTTTATTTTATCATGAAAAAGGTATAGCAAAAACAGCAAAAGGCAATAAACCCAAGGAATGGACCTTTTACAACAAGTCAACTTGCGGCTTAATAGACGATTCGGTTAATTGCATAGCTATGGATAAAGATACTTTATGGATTGGAACCTATAACGGGGTCAGTCATTTCAACCCTAAAAAAAATCGTTGGACTAATTATACTACCCATAACGGCCTTGCCGACAATTATATCAATACCATTCTTGTAAAAAATACTGACATATGGTTCGGCACAAAAAAAGGATTAACCCGGTTCAATAAAAAGAAAAAGTTATGGACTAACTATACGGTTAAAGATGGCCTGCCCAGTAATCAGGTAAATACACTTCTCAATATTGAAAATGATCTCTGGATAGGCACGGAAATAGGTTTGACATCTTTCAATACGACAAATAACAATTTCGGTGCGGTTTACACCACTAAAGACGGTCTTTTTGATAATAGAATTAAAACTTTAATCCGGGACGGATCTAACCTTCTGGTAGGCACTGTTGGGGCAGTAATTAATATTTTCAATCTCCATACGGGCAAATGGGAAATCCAAACCCCATCGAGTACTCTTTATAGTAATATAGTATTAGCCGTAGAAAAAGGTTTTATTTGGTGCGGAACTAATGGGGGCGGAATACGACGCTTTAGTAAATCTTCTCAAAAATGGAAAAACTATACAACTTCTAACGGATTGTGTGATAACTTTGTCCAATCAATTGCCAATGATGGAAAATATATATGGATAGGAACCTTTGATGGAATAAGCCTTCTTAATCTGGATGCTAAAAAATGGAAAACATTTTCTTCAAAAAATGGTCTATCGATAGGTGTAATACTGGTAGACGGAAACTTTGTCTGGTTTGGCACGGATGAAGGAATTCGCCGATATAACAAACAAATTCCTCAAGTAGAAATTCATTTGGAAAACAGTTACCTTACAAAATTAAAAATCTCTTCCCCCTTAAAAATAGATTGTTTAATTTCCAGCAATCAAAAAATTAAACAGACAACAATAGAATACAGCACAGCATCTTTTCCGGACGTGTGGATTAACGAAGATATAACCGTCACCCCTACCAAAAGAAACAAACATTTTCAGATTGACTGGCAAATGAGAAATTTACCCTGTTTAAGCGACACCTACAATATCCGTTTAACTGCTGAAGACACAGAAAAAAACAGTAACTCATCTTTAGCTACTATCAAAATAGACACAATTGTCCCGAAAATCACCATTGACTCCGACCCTGCTGCCTCTTTGAATATAGGACTGCAAAACATTTCCGGTAAATACAATAAGACCAAAATTAAACAAATCATCGTTCAACCGGGTAATTTATTAGCTACCTTAAATCCGACCAATCAAACGTTCACAGCTTTAATCAATTTAGAAGAAGGAAAAAACATTATTACCGCAGCCTTAACTGATTGGCTTGACCGAACAGTGACAACAAAAAGCATTATCCATGCAAAAGCCAAAGCTGCTCCTACAATCATAGTAGAAAGCATTCCTTCTACAAAAAAGAAAAAAGAAGATTATACCACCCGGCTTACCCTTCAGGAAACGTTGCTTTTTGACTCCGGAAGCGCACAAATAAAAGAGGGAGGGGAAGAAATAATTAATACGGTTGCTAATTTCTTAAAAAGATACTCCCCGGAAAAATATTCCCATCTGGAAATAAAGATAAACGGACATACTGACAATGTTCCCATACAAAAATGTCTTTATTCTTCAAATTTAAAACTTTCAGAAGCCCGTGCACACAGTGTTTTTGAGTCTTTAATAAGAAATAGTACTTTATCCGCGGAATCTTTTTCAGTAAAAGGTTACGGAGAAACAAGGCCTAAAACTTCTAATACGACAACAAAAGGGCGAGCTAAAAATCGAAGGGTAGAAATTGAGATTACAACTAAAAAATAAATTGTGAGATTGTGAAAATAAATATGAAAAACAAGAAAAGAAAAACAAGTTTAAGAAAAAAATTTAGTTTAATAATCAGCGGATTAATTTGCATAACAATGTTAAGTGTTGGATTGATTATTTCCAATGAAATGAAAAAACCATTGATTCTCCAGATGCAGAAAAAAGGGGAAGCATTAGGTTCAAACCTGGCGGCAACAAGCGGGGAAGCTTTATTAAGCGGAGACGAATTATTGTTGGGTATTTATATGGATAAAATTGCAGAGGACAAATCCATATTATATGCAATGATACTGGATAAAACAGGTAAAATCATCTCTCATTCCGACCACCGGATAATCAAAGGAACAACTTTTAAGGACTCTTTTTGGCAAAAAGCAGTCGAATTAGAAAAAGGAACCCTTATTCAACATAACGTTGATCCCTCTATGGAGGATTATTATGATATTGCCGTACCTATTTTAAGCAATGGAACTAAATTAGGCACTATCCGTTTAGGATTTTCGGGAAAAGAAATTGCCACAGCCATAAAACAAGTAAAAAATCTTATTTTTGCCATTACGATTTTTGTGTTTATTTTAGGATTAATCCTTTCATGGATAATGGTTTCTTTTATTACTAAACCGGTGGGAATTCTTACTAAAGGGGTACAAATAATCGGAAGCGGCAATCTGGACCACAAAATCATAATACCAACCAAGGATGAAATCGGACAACTCGCTGAAACTTTTAATCAAATGACCGAAAAACTAAAAAACGCACAGATAAGACTTATCGAAAGCGAACGCTTAAAAAAAGAATTACAAATTGCCCAACAAATTCAACAATCCCTTCTTCCCAAAAAATGTCCTCAAATTCCAGCTTTTACTGTCAGCACTTTTTATAAGGCAGCAAAAGAAGTCGGGGGTGATTATTATGATTTTTTCTGGATAACCCCGAAAAAACTGGGCATTGTCATTGCTGACGTTTCCGGAAAAGGAATTCCTGGTTCTTTGGGAATGGCTCTTACCCGCAGTATATTCCGTTCTCAAATAACAGAAAACAGCCAACCGGCAGAAGTTTTAGCCAAAACCAATGTTTTAGTCTGCCGCGATATAAAAAAAGGACTTTTTGTAACCATGCTTTTTGCTATTTTGGATACAGAAAACCAAACACTCCAATATGCCAGTGCCGGACATAATCCATTATTATTTATCCACAAAAACAAGCCATCCTGGACTAAATCCAGTGGCATAGCTTTGGGGATGGCAGATAAAACACTCTTCAATCAACACATAAAACAAGAAACTCTTTCTCTAGATAAGGGTTCTTTACTAATTTTTTATACCGATGGAATAACAGAAGCAATGAATAGAAAACAAGAAGAATTCGGTGAAACCCGTTTGGAAAAAGCAGCTTTAAATTGTAAAGATGATAATGCTGAAACTATTATTACAAAAATTAAAAAAGAAATAGAAATTTTTACCGCCGGTGCCGAACAAAACGATGATATTACTATAATATCCTTGAAAACAAAATAGAATTTTGTTAAACTCTTTTTAAAGAAAGAATAATTTTGCCAATTTTTTACCCAAGTTGACATTTATGTTAAATAAAAAAAATTTAGATATTTGTGACCAAATCATAGAAAAAGGGCTAATCGGTCTTGTTTTTTTTCTTCCCTTGGTATTTAACCCCTATTTAAATGACGTTTTCTCTCTACCTAAAGCCTGTTTGTTTATTTGCTTTCTTTTAATTTTAGGTACGACATGGTTAATAAAAACAACCGAAACAGCTACCATTATTCTCCCCATTATATCTTTAAAAAAGCCCCTAAATATCGCTATTCTCGTTTATTTTATAAGTATTCTTGCTGCTGTATTATATTCTACCAATATTTATATCAGTCTATGGGGAATGTACCTGTTTTATTTTGAAGGGTTTATCTGTATAAGCGGTTGTATATTCCTATACTTTTTAGTAATAAACAACTTATCATTTCATAAAATAGAAAAAATAATTTCTTTCCTTTTTATTGGCGGAGCATTGGTTTCCTTATATGGAATATTTCAACATTTTGGCCTGGATTTCGTTAAATGGTCTTTTTCTCCCCAAGAAAGGGTTTGTTCAACTTTAGGTAATCCTAATTTTCTGGGTGCTTACCTGATTATGCTCGTCCCTCTTACCTTAAGCAGAATAATTAAAAAAGTAAAAATATATTATCTTTTGCTTCTGCTCTTATTTTTTACCTGTCTTATCTTTACTTATTCACGTGCGGCATGGTTGGGATTAAGCGGATCAATTTTATTGTGGATAATCCTAACCAGAAAAATCATTTTATTTTATGTCCCTAAAAAAATTTTGTACTTAACAGGAATTATTATTTTATTTATTATCGTATTTTTATCTTTTTATAAATTAACTCCCCGAAAAAATCTTCATTCAAATATTTTTTCTCCCGTTATTGAACGAATTAACTCCATCACCAATCTAAAAGAACGAGATATAGCTTCCCGCTTAAGCGGATGGAAAAGTTGTTTAAAAATGATTAAAAATAACCCCATTTTGGGCATGGGGCAAGACACATTCGGCATAAACTTTCGCCGCTATATGTCTCCTGCCTATGAAACATTTTCCCGAAGAAATGTTAATGCCGGTTATGCCCATAACGAATTTTTACAAATCATTGTCACCAGAGGGATTATCGGATTAATAATATATCTCTTTTTGTTGTTTACCTTTTTCAAAACAGGAATAAAAATTATCAACAAAAAAGACTTATCCTTAACCTATTCAGTAAAAAATAGTGACCAAAAACCCGGTCGCTTGTACTATACAGGTTTAGAAATAAAACTTTTAACTGCCGGACTAATGAGTTCCGCTGCGGCTCTTTTAATCCAGAATCAATTTAGTTTTAGTATTTTAACAACATCGGTCATTTTTTGGTTATTAGTCAGTTTCATTTCTATTATTGAAAAAGAAACATCTATTCACCCCGTTACTCAAAATGAAGAACCTCCTATGTTTTCTCTTATTAGAATTAAATTGCCTTACCTTTTAAATCTGAAAGCCGTTAAGTATCCGCTCTATTCTGTAACTTGTATTACTACCCTTATACTTATCTTATTTGCTTTTAGAATTTATCAAGCTGACCGTTATTTTAAAAGCGGGATGTTTCTCTCCACTAAAAAAATATATGACCGGGCAATTGAAAAATATAAAAAGGCCGTTCAATTAAATCCTTATCAAGCTATCTATCACCAAAATTTTGCTAAAGCTTACCAGGATAAAGCATTGTTTACCCGTGATAATAAAGAAAAAAGATTAATTTTAAATCAAGCAATTACAGAATACAAAAAATACATTAAACTTATCCCCCAGGATGCCCTGGGATACAACGGCCTGGGGGTAACTTATGTCTATTTAGGAAAACTAAACGAACAGTTTTTTAATCCCGCTATAATTAATTTCCAAAAAGCAATTATGCTGGATCCTTATTTTATAGAACCCTATACTAATATGGGTTCTACCTATTACTTACAAGGAAATACTAAATTAGCCATCAGTACTCTTGAGAACTCATTAAATATAAATCCGCGGGTGGCTCTCACCCACTTTAATTTAGGGATTATGTATGCCTTAGAAAAAAAGAACCAAAAAGCTATTAATTGCTGGCAAGAAACTTTAAAGATTGATCCGAATTTTACCGACGCTAAAATACATTTGGATACTTTAAAAAAAACAATTGAAAAAGGAGGAAAATAAGTTATGTTTAAAAAAGCCGTTCTCTTTGTTTTTTTACTTTTTATCCTGCACTCTTTAACTGTAAGACCTTCCTATACTGCCGGTTTATCCACTTCTTTCGGAAAAATACTCATAGAAAATTTACAAATCGGGGAAACTTATAACACCAAAGACTTAATTAATCTTCCTTTAAAAATAAAAAACACCAGTGATATTACCTTAACACTTGAACTAGAACCTGCTTATCCGACTAAAAATCAATTAGAAATGGACTTTGAATCTATTCCTGATCTTTCCTGGGTAAAAATAGAAAAAGAAATACTTACCATCCCCGCTCACCAAACCGGGGAAACAAATTTATTCCTTTCTATTCCTAAAAACAAAAAATATTTAGGGAAAAAATTTATCGTTTATTTTTGGTCACATAGTATCGCCGGTACAGGTTCCATTGCTATAGGACTAAAAAGTAAACTCTTATTTACTATTGCCTCCAAACATTCCCCTCTTCCTAAAGGCGGTGCTTTTCAAGATGAAACGGGAAAAATAAAAGGAAACTACCAATTCAGCGTTCTTCCTTATGACATTGTAGTAAAAAATATTAAACCGGGCAAAGTACATAACCTTAAACAAACCCTTAAAATAATAAATCCCAATAAAAAATATGGTTTTACCTATGAAATAAAAAGTCTTTGTGTAGAAGATGTAGGGGGAAAAATAAAAGAAGGGTACAAAGATACGCCTAATCCGGGATTTTTGACTTTCAATAAAACAAAAATTTTCGTTCCGGCAAAAGAGGAAAAGGAAATAAAAATGTACCTTTCTTTTCCTAAGGAAAAAGAATACAAAGGTAAAAAATATGTGTTTATCATTCAAGTAAAAATAATGGGTGAAAAAGTTCATTTAAAAGTTCTTTCCAGGCTTTATGTTACTATGCATAAATAAGCTCCATATTAACATATCAATCAGTATATTAATTGTTTTCCCATGGAGTAGATAACAGTTATGGTTAAATACAAAAAAATTTAACATTATTTTTAAAGGATATATTTAAGACATGAAAAACCGAAGAAATATCAGTCCTATTTTAATTTATAATTGGTTGACAAATACTAAAAATGGTGCTATTTTTATGGTAGATAATAGTTACATTATCTTTACATTGGAAAAAGGTAAATTCGTCGTGAGGCGGAGACACAAAGCTACAGTCCCGGACTTAATCAAGGGAGGCTGGGTTACCCAAGAAAAGAGGAAAAAAACTTTTAAAGACCGGGTGGCCTGTAGCTAAAAACAGGGAATCCGGTTATTTTCATTGTATAACTAATGAATTGCGAAAGTTTGAATAAAACAATTTAAAAATTAAAGAGAAAGGAAGTGACGAAAAAATAAACACAAAATTCTATCCCAAAGGAGGTGAAAAAATAAACTAAAAAAAAAGATGTAGAGATGTAGATGCAAATATAGGTTTTTACCTATAATCTAAGTATATAAAATAAAAGGGGGATTAGAAGATGAAAACGTCAAAATTTCTAAGCATCATCGGAATAGTGTTTTTGTTGAGTATCGCCGGCGGTACTGTTTATGCCGGTTTAAACGAAAACATTTATTGTACAGTATTGATTCAGGATTTAAGCGTATCTCTAAGTAGTTCGAGCTATCCTTTCGGAGCATTAGCTACCAGTGGAAGTTCTGAACCACTCGCGCAAACCATTACCGTTACTAACGATGGAAATGTAACCGAAGACTATGATCTAAGTATTGCTTATAGTTTGACCGGAGGCGGAACTGCCTGGACACCGGTAACTGCAGCACCGGCAGCTCATCAGTTCAGAATGTCAGCTATGTTTTCGACAACAGCTAACGCAGCAGGCAGCTACGATGGACCCACAGATGCACTAACTACCGGCGTTCAAACTGCTTCTGCGACTAAATTCGCCATAGATCTCGAAGGAGTGGGTTTAAAAGGATATAGTGTTGCCACCAGTGCTACCAGAGACTTGAATTTCCGTTTTGAAGCACCTACAGCTACGGATGTAACAGCACAGCAGTATATTACGGTTACTATTACCGCTACTGCCAGTTAATAGTTCTTACAAGGATATAAGGTTTACCTTCGGGTTAAAAATTTTATTTTAACCTTTAAGAACATACTCCTTATGTCCTAAAAAAGAACAGGTGTAATTCTTTGAAACGGGCTGGATTGCTGAGTGGATGACAAATAATTAATCAGCTAAATTAGTCGTTTTAGCTAAAACCGATAAATACAGAGAGATTAATAATCTTGAAAATACTCTGCGGTAATAAAGATTATCCACTCTGAAACAAAAAATCCAAACAGTAAATTTTCGCCTTGAACTACACCATTTGTTGCTTCATCGGTAGTTTATTAATGGCATAATCTGCTTAACCAGATAGTAGTCCATAATTGGTCAAGAAGATTAAGAAAAACAGTAATAAGCCTGAAATCAGCAAAAAAGAGGTTTCTTGTGATAATTGAATTTAAACAAAGTCAAAGGGGCAGGGAAAATGAACAGTAAAAGACAAAACTCCATTTTCCGAATAGTGGTTTTTACCATCAGCCTGTTGTTAATAGGAATGGTTTTCTATACCCCTTTCCTGGTTGCTGCCCTATCCGAAGATATTTACTGCACTGTGATTATCACTCAAATACCTTCTCCACCGGCTAATTTTTTGGGAACAGCCTTATCTACAACTACTATTCAGTGGTCATGGGATGATGTAGCTAATGAAGACGGATATCGCATTTATACCTCTACCGATGGATTTAAAGTAGAGGTAAGTACTGATATAACGATCTGGTCGGAAGGCGGCTTAAATCCAAATACCTTATATGGACGATATGTTAAATCTTTTAATGGTTTTGGAGAAAGTATTTCATCCAATCCGGATACCCGCTATACTTTAGCTAATTCCCCTACCGGTCTGAGTTCACCCAACAGCACCCAAACTTCAATTTCACTTTCCTGGACAGCAGGTACAGGTGGAAACACCCGCTATGCAGTAGAGAGAGCACCGGATAATAGCGGTGTTCCCGGAACATGGGGATTTATTAGAACATGGGCAGATAATATTACTACCAGTACTTTTACTGATAACGGTTTAAATTACGACACTACTTATTGGTACCGAATCTGCGGGTATAACGGAGACAGCATTATTACTTCAGCCGGTAATATCGTTTCTCAAACGACACTACCTTTTATTGATACCCTCTTACCCAGAGAACCATCGGGATTAAGAGGAACTCTAAGCCCGGATAGAAGCAGTATCACTTTAAACTGGCATGCGGTAACTCAAAATATTGACGGAACACCCTGTACTGATTTAGCCGGATATAATATCTATCGCACTGATAATATCCATCTGGATATCTGGACATTGGTCAACGGTTCATTGATTACCGATTTATTCTGGACAGACACAACAATCAACGGACAGGTATTTTACTACACAGTGAAAGCGGAAGATTCTTCAAACAATGAAAGCACTAATGCTACAATGATCGTCGACAGCACCCCGAATACGAATATTATTGCTTTGGCAACAGATTTTTACACCAGAATATTAACGCCGCAAACTATTAATTCCCCGCTCTTCCGGGAAACTAATAGTTACAATGATGATTTAGTGCTTACCATTACTCAACCTCAAATAACTATCCATGATGATACTATCTGTTCTTTTCTCTTTGCGGCTAATACCTATACTGACAATCAAATAATTAATTGTGTTTTCCCAGGTCCGGAAGCCGACATTATTCTTCATTATCCGACAAGCAACGGATTCGTTAGCGGAACTGATATTTTTGCCGCTCAGGCTAATGAAAGGCTTGCTGTTTCCTGGCACAACGGAGTAGAATGGATAAACATAGAAGGAACTGTCGATACAGACAATCAAACTATCAGCATTAAATCTAAATACCTGGGTTATTATAATATTATTCAGAAATTAATATTTACAAAATTTACTCTAACTAAGGTTTATCCGCGTATTTTCAGCCCTAACAATGACGGAATAAATGATGTAACCAACTTTGTCTTTGAAAATCCCACTAATGAAACAGTTACCGGCAAGATCTACGATTTAAGCGGCTCTTTTGTAGCAGATATGCTTCCCGGAGAAATAACTAATTCTCTTTGCTGGAACGGAAGATTCAAAGACGGAAGAAAAGCAAGAAGCGGTGTTTATGTCTATCAACTGAAAGTTAACGGAAAAGCAATAAACGGAACAGTTGTAGTAGCCAGATAAATAATTTAAAAGCGGAGATTGCAAAAATGAAATTAAAAAAAAAACTTTTTTATTGTTGTTTTTCATTATTTTTCATCTTAATTTCTGGGTTAGATATGCCCAAACAGATATTGTAACCATATACCCCGCAGCAGATAACGGAATAGATAGTGACAATCCAACTATTATAAACTCCTCAGCCTCTTCATACGGAATAGGACACACTAATAGTACTGTGTTTAGATACATTGCCCAATTTGACATTCTCTCCATTATTCCTCCCGGTGCTTCCATAAACTCCGCTACTTTCTATATATATGAAGCTGCCATCGGAACTAGTGGTTTAACCCTTAGATGTTATCAACTCACCGAGAACTGGACTACACAATATGCCTGCTGGAATAATAGAGATAATGCAATCGCCTGGACTAATACAGGAGGTACCTTTAATCCCGCTGAACTTGGTAATTACACCTATCAGGATACTGACGGAGCAGAAGCAAGCTATCCGGCTACCAGCACAGTCCAGGACTGGTGGAATACACCGACTAATAATAACGGTCTATTGGTTAAAAATGATATTGAAAGCGGACAACCTTCTAATCATTGCGGATTTTATACGGTAAATACCGAATACAATAATTACAGACCTAAATTAGTAATTGATTATACCCCTACGGGAGAAACGCAGGTAACTATTGCTAAAGATAGTGTAGTTGATTCACTATGCAAAGGCGGCGTTAATTTACTTGTCGGGACCTTTAAATATTACGCTGATAATACCAGCGAACCCCGCGACCTGAGTACTATTACTCTCACCGAATACGGAACTTGTGATGCCGATAGTGACCTGAGTAGTGTAAAGTTGTTTACCGATACAGACGGTATCTATAGCGGAACCGAAAGTCAGCTGGCGATAACCACAACTTTTAATACCAGCAACCATGCCGATTTTAATTTTTCTGCTACACCGGTAACAGCAGAATATGCAACAACAAACTACATCCACGTGGTCCTGAATGTAAGTCCTTCGGCGATAGAAGATACTACCGTGGGAATAGAAATCACTTCTTCGGGTGATGTTACCATTTCCTCTGCAAGTGATGATATTAGCACTTATGCTGTTCAATTAGGTACAGTATTAATTAAGTTGCCCTCCATATTTTATTATGTCAACTCTTCTGCCCCTGATGATAGCGGTGTGCCTGATGGTAACCCTGATATACTGGATAACTGCTGGAAAACCGTTGGTCAGGCATTTTCCGACCTTTGTACCAATGAATCCAATGATTTAACCGGCAAAGGTAGATTTTTTATTCAAATTCAAAACAGTGATGATTATGAAGAAGGAGTTACTCTACAAAATCTTACTACAACCTCTGATAATACATTAACTATCCGTTCTAAGAATGGAGAAAGGCCCACATGGATAAATAAAAAAAGTACTGTCCTGTTTTGTGATTATGATGGCATAAATTCCTATGGATGCTTAAAGATTAATATTCCCTATGTTACAGTTGAAGGAATAAATTTTACCGGAACAAAATCGCATGGTGTTGGAGCAGGTGCTTCTTTTACTATTATTCGTAACTGCATTTTTCATGATTTAACTGAATCTCTAGGAAATTATAACCATAACAGCGCTGGAATCTACCAATTAGGCATAAATTCCCAGGCATACAATAATACATTTTATGATGTTATCAGCGGTATCTTCAAGGCAGACAGATCAGGAGTTACTATTCGAAACAATATTTTCTATGTTAATAATTGTTGCTCAACTGAAATAGAGCAAGCTTTTTTGGTAGATGATAGTTTTGATAATAACGCACCGGATTCTGACTATAATATTTTTTATGTTGCCTCCGGTACCCGGTTAGCCTACGCCTGGAGTTGGGCAGAACCGTCAGAAACTTACACCACCCTGGCTAATTGGCAAGGCTGCTATATATCTCCTGATGCAAATTCAATATCAGGAGACCCAAAATTGGTAACTCCCGGCAGTGATTTTCATCTTAAATCTATTTATGGCCATTGGACAACCGGCGGATGGGTTAATGACGCTGAATCCAGTCCCTGTCTTGATGCCGGAGCTCCTTATTCAGCTGGTACAGAGTATACATATTATGATAACGAACCTGAAGACAATGGAGACAGGGTCAATATGGGTGCTTACGCCAATACCGAACAAGCTTCACGCAGTGGTATTGTAACTTTAAGTATTTCTGTTAATCCTTCTTCTTATGATTTTGGAACGGTACTTAAAAACAGTACTAATGCTGCTACAAGCTCAATCACCGTTACTAATAATGGAGATGTCAACGAACGATATTCCCTTCATCTTGCTGCCCCTGCCGGCTGGACCTGCGTTACTGATACTGCTCCCGGGGTGGAAGAATTCCGTATGTGCGGTAATTTCCAGACGGCCACAGCACAAAGCAGCCATTTTGATATTGGGGGAACTTTTTCCGATGCTATCGGAACTACTCAGCGGGTATGCTCTACGGGAGATTTTGCCAAAGACGACGAAGGAGAAACAGCTAAAGGATACAATGTTCCACCCAGTGAAGAAAGATATTTATGGTTCAGGTTTGAATCACCGACAAGTACAGGCTTAACTACGCAGCAGACCATAACAGTAACGATAACGGCTGAACAACAACCGTAGATAAAAAGTTGTTTTCCTCATCTTAAACGGAACAATTGTAGTAGCCAGACAAGTAATTTAAAAATGGAAAATTAAAAAATGAAAAAACCTATTTTATTTTATTTTCATATTTATTTTTTTCCTGCATATAAAAAGTTATACATTTATTAATGGTCAGGACGCGTATAATTGTCTTGGCCAATTTGATACAGACATTACACCGGTTCCTATTTATACTAAAAACGGCATTAATGATACATTAAATAACCGGTTCTTATGTGACAGATATGCTTCCCGGAGAAATAACTAATTCTCTTTGCTGGAACGGAAAATTTAATGACGGAAGAAAAGCAAGAAGCGGTGTTTATGTCTATCAATTGAAAGTTAACGGAAAAGCAATAAACGGGACAATTGTAGTAGCCAGGTAATAGTTATTTGTAAAGGTAAGGAGGCTTTGTATTTTTGATGATAAACTTAATTAAAAAATTTCTTTTCCCGAAAATTCAACTCTTTATTTTTTCTATTATTCTGTTACTTATTCTTTGTTTACCTGCTCTTGGTGCCACCACTTATGATTTTACGGGTATTACCAATCCCTCTTCTTCCCATATTGCCTATGGTTATGAAATTGATGTAACCGCAGATCCTACCAGTAATACCATTCCCGCTACTGAAATTAGCACCGCTGAATATCAAGGAATTGAAACATCCGACACTTCTTATGCAGTCTTTCCCAATCCCGGGATCGGAGATGACTGTGCCATTCGCTGTAAAATCAAGGTTAATGAAACCCCGGCCAATGTAGGAATGATTTATGCCGAATGGCAGGGTAAGCAGG
>JAGLYT010000199.1 GCA_023132075.1 bacterium | reverse complement strand
GCTCCATGGAGGAAATGCCGGCAAGAAAAGAAGAAATTGAAAATGCTCAGGAAGAAGGAATTGAAATGCAGTTTTTAACTGTGCCTGTCCGTATTTTAAGTAAAAAAGAGGGATGGGTAAGCAGTATGGAATGTCTAAAAGTTAAATTAGGGGAACCGGATGAATCCGGACGCAGAAGGCCGTTACCCATTGAGAATTCGGAGTTTGAATTAGAGGTGGATGAGGTAATTATAGCGGTGGGGACTAAAGCCAATCCCTTATTTCTTTCTACTGTTCCGGATTTAAAGCTCAATAAATGGGGTTATATTGTTGCCGATGAGATTACAGGAAAAACCTCTAAAGAAAAGGTCTGGGCGGGAGGGGATATCGTTACTGGCTCGGCTACGGTTATAGAAGCAATGGGAATAGGTAAGCGTGCTGCTCAGTCAATAAATGAATATTTAAAATCTGATGTTTAATTTGTTTGATAAAATGGAAAAACGAGAAATTATAATGACTAAAAAAGCAATCATCCCAATACAACGAATAGAAAAGAAGATTTATCTAATCCGAAAGCACAAAGTAATGTTAGATAAAGACTTAGCAGAACTGTATGGGGTAGAAGTAAAAAATTTAAAACGCCAGGTGCGTAGAAATATTGATAGATTTCCTTTGGATTTTATGTTTCAATTAACAGAACAGGAGTTTAAAAATTGGAGGTGCCAAATTGTCACTTCCAATTCTGGTGATAAAATGGGGTTAAGATATAAACCTTATGCCTTTACAGAAAATGGTGTTGCAATGCTCTCAAGTGTTTTAAACAGCGAGAGAGCAATAGAAGTAAACATCCGGATTATGAGGGTTTTTACTAACCTTAGGCAAATGCTTACAACCCATGCAGACTTAAAGCGAAAGATGGACGCAATAGAGAAGAAATACGACGAGCAATTTGCAATAGTATTTCAGGTAATCCAGGAACTAATAACATCCCCGGAAAAACCCCGCAAAAAAATCGGATTTAGGAGATAAAAAGGAGAGAAACTATATCTTGGCATCTTGACAACGTCCCCGAAAATAAAAGCAATCTTTCCTGTTGAATTTCTCCTTGCATACTCTCTAAAAATATGATATTTTAAGGAAACTAAAATTTGAGAATAGGGAACCCTTTGTTCCCTATATACCCGGGAGGAATTAAATGAATAAGTTTAAAAAAATAATTATCATTTTTTGTTTTTTTGTTTGTAGTTTGTGTCTTTTTTCTTTAAATGCAGAAGAAGGTATAGAGAATACTGCTTCTTCTGAGGATTTATTGAAACCGGTTTATGTGGTAAACGTTGAGGGGGTTATTGATCCTGTAGTAGCCCGTTATATAAATAGAGCTATAAGTCGTGCAGAAGAAGAGAATGCACAGTGTTTGATTATTCAAATGGATACACCTGGCGGTTTGGTTGAATCTATGCGTACCATTGTTTTGAAAATGGAAAATAGTACAGTACCCATAGTTGTTTATATTACTCCCATTGGGGCAAGGGCTGCTTCAGCCGGGGTTTTTATTACTATGGCCAGTGATATTGCGGTAATGGCTCCGGGAACACATATTGGCTCTGCTCATCCGGTAAGTATGGGGAAAAAAATGGATGAAGAGATGGCTAAAAAAGCGGTTAATGATTTAGTTAGTTTTATTATTAACAGAGCTAAAAGTCATAAGCGTAATGAAGAATGGGCGGAAAATTCAGTAAGGGAAAGTGTTTCGGTAACGGTTGAAGAGGCTCTTACCTTAAAAGTCGTAGATTTTCAGGCCAAAGACTTTAAACAACTTTTAGAAAAATTAGAAGGCAGGGAAGTAGTAAAAAAAGATGAGAAAAGTACTTTACATACCCTTAAGGCTGTCATAAAATATTTAGATATGACTTTCAGGGAGAGATTTCTGCATACATTGGCTAATCCTAATATTGCTTATATTTTAATGATTTTTGGAATATACGGGATAATTTATGAATTTCATTCCCCCGGGGTCGGGTTTGCCGGGACAGTAGGAGGTGTTTGTCTTATTTTAGCTTTTTTTTCTTTGCAAATTCTTCCGGTAAATTTAGCCGGTGTGTTTTTAATAATATTAGGTATAGTATTTTTAATCTTAGAGCTCTGGATAACCAGCTATGGAATATTGGCTATGGGAGGAATAGTTTCTTTTGTGATTGGGTCTTTTATTTTAGTGGACTCTCCGGAATCTGCTGAATTTTACCGTATTTCGGTAACGTTAATTCTTTCTTTAGCCGTTACTACTTTTTTATTTTTTGCTTTTGCCATTAGTGCTGCTTTGAAACTGCGGCGGAGTAAACCTGTTACGGGAAAAGAAGGATTTATAGGAAAAAAAGGATATGCGAAAACTAAAATTGCACCGGAAGGAATGGTTTTTGTGGAAGGAGAATATTGGTCAGCTCAATCGGAAGAGGGGGTGATACAAAAAGGGGAAAAAGTTGAAGTAATCAGTATCGCAGGACAACTTTTGAAAGTAAAAAAAATATAAGGAGGATTAGGTTTATGGGTGGGTTAATGTATGGTTTGTTTATTGTAGGTATTGTTATTTTAGTTAACGCGGTAAAAGTTATCAGGGAGTATGAGAGAGCAGTAATTTTTAGGTTGGGTCGTTTGTTGCCGGAACCTAAAGGACCGGGATTATTTATAATTATTCCGTTTATAGACAAAATTGAAAGGATAAATTTGAGAGTGATAACTATGGATGTTCCTGAACAGGAGATAATTACTAAAGACAATGTTACCGTAAAGGTAAATGCTGTGGTTTATTTCCGGGTAATGAATCCTAATAATGCGGTGACCAAGGTAAATAACTATTTTCATGCAACATCCTTAATTGCCCAAACAACCCTGCGTAGTGTATTGGGGGGAGTGGAATTGGATGCGTTGCTTTCCGAAAGAGAATCGATTAATCAGAAACTGCAGAAGGTAGTAGATGAATTGACTGATCCCTGGGGTATTAAGGTAAGTGTGGTAGAAATAAAAGATGTGGAATTACCGGAAGTAATGAAGCGGGCGATGGCGAAACAAGCTGAAGCGGAAAGAGACAGAAGGGCTAAGGTTATTGCTGCAGAGGCGGAATATCAGGCCTCAGAAAAGCTTTCTATGGCGGCAAAGGTAATAGAGGAAACCGGAGTAGCAATACAGTTAAGATATTTACAAACTTTAAAAGAAATTGCTGCGGAAAATAATTCTACTACTATTTTCCCTATACCCATAGATTTATTTAAACAATTTGTAAAAAAATAAGCGTAGATTTTTTGAACGTTTGTTTAATGTTAATGTAGGGGCGACCTTGGTCGCCCAAAAGATTTAAAGGGTGGGCAAGCCCACCCCCTACGCGAAAAATTTGCTATATCGTTCAAAACATATTTCACCTTCATTTTTTTGTTTTGCTGGAGCAGAGCGATAGTCCGCCAGTCTTTAAGGCGGGAAATTTGAATTTGGAAGTTGGGAGTGGGAATCGGGAAAATAAAGGTAAAATATGTTTCTCTCTAGACGCAT